>NZ_JAMOFV010000006.1:4280000-4580000 GCF_023656515.1 Clostridium swellfunianum | reverse complement strand
AGAACTCACAGAGAGCGGGCACAGAAAATAACTTCTTCATATTATGATATTTGCTAGAAGTTGATTTTCTGATGGTGAGAGCCTGCAGGGAAGTTTTAAGGAAAATCACCTCTGAGCTGAAAGCTGAAGATTAGTAAGTGCATCCGTATTCCTGCGTTAAAGGATAGAACGTATAGGCGTTTGAACATTAGGTGGTACAGCGAACTTAACTTCGTCCTTTTGGGATGAAGTTTTTTTATTTTTATGGCAATAATTAAGATAGCAATGTGAAAGGAGTCGATTTAATGTATAAGAAGGTAGACTCTTCTAGAAGCTTTGTAGATATGGAAAAAGATATACTTAAGCTTTGGGAAGAAAGAGACGTAATAAAAAAGAACTTCGATATGAATCAAGACGGCGAGTATTTTACTTTTTATGATGGACCTCCAACAGCAAATGGAAAGCCTCATATAGGTCACGTTATAACTAGAGTTATGAAGGATCTTATACCAAGATACAGAGTTATGAAAGGCAATAAGGTTTTAAGAAAAGCTGGTTGGGATACTCATGGTCTTCCAGTTGAGCTTGAGGTTGAGAAGTCCCTTGGAATTTCAGGAAAGCCTCAAATAGAAGAATATGGAGTAGAAGACTTTGTTAAGAAGTGCAAGGACAGCGTATTTACCTATGTAGAGCAGTGGAGAGACATGACAGAAAGAGTTGGCTACTGGGTAGATATGGAGGAGCCTTATGTAACTTACCACGATAACTACATTGAATCAGAGTGGTGGGCGCTTAAGCAAATGTGGGATAAAGGACTTATCTATAAAGGTCATAAAATAGTTCCATACTGTCCACGCTGCGGAACTGCACTATCTTCACACGAGGTTGCACAGGGCTATAAGGATGTTAAAGATGCATCTGTATATGCTAAATTCAAGGTTAAAAATGAAAATAAATATATATTAGCTTGGACAACAACTCCATGGACACTTCCATCTAATGTAGCTTTAGCTATAAACAGAGCTTATGATTATGTTGAAGTTGTTAATAACGGAGATAACTTAATACTTGCAAAGCAGCTTTTAAATAAGCTTGAGGGCGAGTATGAAATAGTTAGAGAGTTCAAGGGTTCAGAGCTTGAAGGAGTAGAATACGAGCAGCTGTTTAAGTTTTCAACTCCAGAAAAGAAAGCTTTCTATGTAGTTCATGCTGACTATGTTACTTTAACTGATGGTACTGGTGTAGTTCATACTGCTCCTGCTTATGGTGAAGAGGATGCCATAACTGGAAGAAAATATGATCTTCCAATGTTAAATTTAGTTGATGCTGAAGGTAAGTTTATACCAGAAGTTGAACCATGGGCTGGATTATTTGTTAAGAAGGCTGACCCTAAAATAATAGAGCATTTAAAAGAAACAGGAAATCTTTATAAGTCAGAAGGCTTTACACACTCCTATCCATTCTGCTGGAGATGTGATACTCACTTATTGTATTACCCAAGAGAATCCTGGTTCATAAAGATGTCTTCCTTAAGAGACAAATTACTTGAAAATAACAACAAGATAAACTGGCTTCCAGACAACGTTAGAACAGGAAGAATGGGGAACTTTTTAGAAAATGTTATAGACTGGGGTATATCAAGAGAAAGATACTGGGGTACTCCACTTCCAATCTGGGAATGTGAATGCGGCCACAGAGAAATGATAGGCAGCAAGGAAGAGCTTAGAGCTAAGGGCAAGAATGTACCTGAAAATATAGAGCTTCACAAACCTTATATTGATAATGTTCATTTGGATTGTCCACACTGCCATGCAGAAATGAAGAGAGTACCAGACGTTATAGACTGCTGGTTTGATTCAGGCTCAATGCCGTTTGCACAGCATCACTATCCATTTGAAAACAAGGAAGTGTTTGAAGCAAACTTCCCAGCACAGTTTATATCAGAGGCTGTTGACCAAACAAGAGGATGGTTCTATACACTTCTTGCTATATCAACTGCAATCTTTGATACAAACCCATTTGAAAACTGCGTAGTTCTAGGACACGTACTTGATAAGAGCGGACTTAAGATGAGTAAGCACAAGGGCAATGTATTAAGCCCATGGGTAGCTTTAGACAACGAAGGTGCTGATGCTACAAGATGGTATTTCTATACTGCAAGTGCTCCATGGCTTCCATCAAGGTTCTATGAAGAAGCAGTTATAGAAGCACAAAGAAAGTTCATAAGCACATTTTGGAATGTTTACTCCTTCTATGTGCTTTATGCTGAAATAGATCAGTTTGACCCAACTAAGTATGAGGATTTTGTTAGCGGTAATGTGATGGATAAGTGGGTAATGTCTAAGCTTAACACTTTAGTTAAGACTGTAGACGACCATCTTGGAAACTACAGAATAACTCAAGCTGCACTAGAAATAGAGTCCTTTGTTGATGAATTATCCAACTGGTATGTTAGAAGAAACAGAGCTAGATATTGGACTGAGGAGTTAACAGACGACAAGGTTGGAGCATATGTAACCTTATACAGAGTTCTTAAAACTTTAAGCTTAGTAGCTGCTCCATTTGTACCATTCATAACTGAAGAAATCTATCAAAACCTTGTAGTAAGCTTAGATAAAAATGCACCAGAGAGCATACATTTATGCCATTGGCCATTAGTTCAGGAAGAGCTTATAGATAAGGATCTTGAAGCTGAAATGGATTTAGCTTACAGAGTAGTTAAGCTTGGAAGAAGCGCTAGAAATTCTGCTAATATAAAGAACAGACAGCCGCTTTCACAAATGCTTATAAGCACAAAGGTACTTCCAGAGTACTATGAAGACATCATAAAGGATGAGCTTAATATTAAGGAGCTTGTGCTAGGTGCTGATTTATCCAAGTATGTTAACTTTGAAATAAAGCCTAACCTTCCTGTGCTAGGAAAGGCTTTTGGAAAGCTTATACCTGGAATAAGAAAAGAGCTTGGCTTAAGAAATCAGATGGAATTAGCTCAGACAGTTCAAAATGGTGGAACTGTAACTATAAATGTTCAAGGAACTGATATAGAGCTTAACAGCGAGAACTTGCTGGTAACTATGCAGGGACTTGAAGGCTATGCATTCGCCGGAGAGGGGCAAATAGGTGTTGTACTTGATACTCATATAACAGATGAGCTTAAAGAAGAAGGTCATGTTAGAGAAATAATAAGCAAAATCCAAAACATGAGAAAAGAAAGCGGTTTTGAAGTTGCTGACAAGATAATTCTTTATGTGGCTGGAAACGAAATGCTTGAAGCTGTAGTTGAGAAGTTTGAGGCTCATATAATGAGAGAAACTCTTGCTATAGAAGTAGTTTATAATGCTTCAAAAGAATACAGCGAAGCAAATATAAACGGTGAAAAGTTAAATTTAGCTGTTGAAGTAGTTAGATAATGAAAAAGCTGAGGAGAAATCCTTAGCTTTTTTTTATTTAAAATATATTTGTTTTTGCATTAGTAATATTTGCCTCCAGCCCTAATATAATAGAAATAATTATAGGGTTATGGGGGTACCCACTAATGCGTAAAAAACTTATTTCGGTGGTTGTCTTGACCATGCTGCTGTCTGTAGCCGATTGCAGCAAGAACATAGCAGTTCAAGGGTTGACTCTAGTTAATAAGTCGGATGCTCAGGTCAGTGAAGCTAAAGAAAGCATGCCTAACCTGAATAGTATTGCTCAGGAAATTAATGAAATTAATTCTGAACAAATAATTGAAGAAAAGCAAGAAGAGAAAACAATAACTATAGCTTCTGTAGGAGATATTATGATGCATGATGCACAAATCAAGTCGGGAGCTCTTAGTAATGGAAATTATGATTACAGTAGGATGTTTAAAAGCATTAAACCATATATTGAAAAAGCAGATTTTGCTCTAGGAAATTTGGAAACGACTTTTTCAGGTAAGGAAAAAAGCTATACTGGGTATCCACAATTTAATTCTCCTGAAATATTGGCACAAAATATTAGAGATGCGGGCTTTGATTTAGTAACAACAGCTAATAATCATAGTCTGGACAGAAGATTTTACGGCATAGAAAAAACTATAGAAAATCTTGATAAAGCGGGGCTTTTACATACAGGTACCTTTAAGACAAAGGAAGACAGTCAGGGAATTTTAATTGAAGATATCAAGGGTATTAAGGTAGCATTTTTAGCCTATACCTATGGAACCAATGGCATAACAGTTCCGGAAAAATTTGCAGTTAACTTAATAGATAGAAGTAAAATGCTTGAAGAAATAAAAAAGGCAAAATATTTGAAGGCTGATATAGTAATAGCAAGTGTGCATTTTGGAATCGAATATGTTACAAAGCAAAACAAAACTCAGGAAGACATAGTGAATTTTTTATTTAACAGCGGAGTAGATATTGTATTAGGAAGTCATCCTCATGTGCTTCAGCCAGCTGTTATGAAAAGTGTAAAAGATATATACGGTATAGAAAAGGATAGATTTGTAATTTATTCTCAAGGAAACATATTAGCTAATATGCCTGAAAGATATAAGGATAGCGGAGTTATCCTGAATTTGGAGATAAAGAAGAATTGTAATGGTACAGTAATTGAAAAGGTAGAATATATTCCCACTGTCGTAGATGCTTATTATAATTCAGAAGCAAAAAAAACTACCTTTGAAATCTTACCTATTTTTAGTCAAGAGGATTATTCAAAACATATTCAAAATGCCGTTATAAGGCAATCTTTTAAGGATTCTACAGCAATTTTACAATCCACCAATCCTAAGATAGCATTAAAAACAAAAGAATAATTCTTAATGTTAATTAAAAGCTTAAAAAGGCAATAGGAGAAAATGTATCAGTTTGGTTTACTAAAGACTATTGAAATAATATTTTGTCAGAAGTTTAAAGGCAAAAGTGCTTAGCACTTTTGCCTTTAGCCAAGAGCAACATCCAAAAACATCATTACAGCAAAGCCAAGCATAGTTCCAAGGGTTGCTATATCGGTATTCTTATCAAGTTGAGATTCTGGAATGAGCTCCTCAACTACAACAAATATCATAGCTCCAGCAGCAAAGGAAAGTGCATAGGGAAGTATGGATTTTGCAACTGTAACTAATAGGGCACCAAGCACGCCAGCTATAGGTTCTACCATACCGGAAAACTGACCGAAAACAAAACTTTTTGCTCTTGAATAGCCTTCTCTTCTAAGAGGAAGGGATACAGAGGCACCTTCAGGAAAATTTTGAAGTCCTATTCCTATGGCAAGTGCAATAGCTCCTGAAAGAGAAGCAGATGGAAGACCAGCGTTAAGTGCTCCAAAAGCTACACCTACAGCTAACCCCTCAGGGATATTATGCAGGGTTATAGCTAGTACTAAAAGCACACTTCTTTGCCAGCTTGTTTTTATGCCTTCAGCTTCTTCCTTTGGAAAACCTACGTGAAGATGTGGAAGAACCTTATCAATTAACCTAAGAAATATTCCACCAGCCATGAACCCTGTCACCGCAGGAAGCCAAGTAATACCTCCTGAGCTTTCAGTCATTTCAATAGCAGGAGACAGAAGAGACCAAAAGCTTGCTGCAATCATAACTCCTGCAGCAAAACCCATCATTGCATCCAATACTTTTTTGTTTACAGTTTTAAAGAAAAATACCAGTGCTGCACCTACAGCTGTTACTCCCCAAGTAAATAAGGTGGCAATCAAAGCCTGAGTAATGTGATTTAAATTAGAAAACCATTCAAACATTATTGATTACAAAACCTCCCGTATAATTGATTTAAGCTAACATAAAATTATAACTAAGCACATAGACTAGTAAATGAAGGCGTTCATGCAGATTTACCAGCTATGGTATTATATGAAACAGAGTTTGTCCTAGGTTACAAAATATAAAAGCAAGAAAATACAAAGTATTGGAAATTATTTAAATATAGGAGATATAATAATTTTATGTTATAATCTTATAGGGTTTTAAGTTGAGTTTCACAATTAAAACCTTATAGATGATATTATTTATAAAATAAACATTACAACTAGGGAGATGGTTTGGGATGTATAGTTCAGATGTAGAAAATGTAGTTCACTACGCTGAAAAAAAAGCGAAGGTTGTAAAAAATGATACAGCTGGTTATTTAACAGCTGCAGCTTTAGCTGGAATGTTTGTAGGTATTTCTTTTATATTTATTTTTATTGTTGGTGCATATCTCCATGCAGCAAATTCGCCAGCATATAAGATAGTTATGGGAATTTCCTTTCCAATAGCTTTAAGCCTTGTTATGGTTGCAGGCTCAGAGCTGTTTACAGGAACAAACATGGTCATGATGATTGGTGCTTTAGAAAAGAAGACAAGCTGGCTGGATGCTCTTAAGGTTTGGGCAGCAAGCTGGATAGGAAATTTTATAGGTTCCATAGTTACTGTTGGATTATTTTTAGCAACTGGTATTTTAAAGGGCGATTTCAGCAAATTTATCATTGAAGGGGCTCATGGCAAGGTTAGTCCAACCTCACTTCAAATTTTTGCAAGAGGAATACTTTGTAATATATTAGTTTGCTTGGGCGTTTGGTGTTTTTACAAGCTAAAGGATGAGACTGCTAAGCTTATTATGATATTTTGGTGTATATTTGCTTTCATAACCTCAGGTTTTGAGCATAGTGTTGCAAACATGACTCTTTTACCGCTAGCAGCAATACTTTCTCATGGAGTAGAGGTAACAGTTGGGGCAGTAGTTCACAATTTAATATTTGCTACTTTGGGAAATATAGTTGGGGGAGCAGTATTTGTAGGACTTCCTTATTGGTTTATATCAAAGCAAAAAAAGAATGCAGTAGCTTATAAAAATAATTCAGAAAATGTATAGTAAACGTGACTAAAAGAGAAACCTATATGTAAGGGTTTCTCTAATTTTTTTTTCTACATACAACGCGAAAGTTCTAATACATTAGTGTAAGAACTTTATTGCATTGCATATACATAAAGAATTATGAAATATAGTATATATTAACTTGTAAAACAACCATTTTATAAGTATAATTATGGAATAAGAATAATTAATAGGAGTTGATATTGTGGCGGCCTCAATTAAGGATGTTGCGAAGGAAGCAGGAGTATCTATTGCCACTGTTTCTAGAGTTTTAAATGATGTAGATGTTGTTAATGAAGAGACTAAGAAAAAAGTTCAAGAAGCTATAAAAAAGTTAGGCTATAGACCTAATATTGTTGCAAGAAGTTTAAAGACTCAAAAGAGTAGAACAATCGGAATAATAATACCTGACATATCAAACCAGTTTTATCCTGAAATAGTTAGAGGAGCAGAGGATGTTTCTAATATTTATAACTACAATATTATGCTCTGCAATACTGACCTTGATCCGGACAAGGAAATGGAATATCTTAGAGTTTTAAAGGAAAAGATGGTTGATGGAGTTATCTATATGAGTAATTCCTTGGAGCCAGCTATAATTGATTTGGTAAAAAGCTTAGAGATGCCAGTAGTTTTAGTTGAGACTACAGATAGGGCAAATACTTTCCCAAGCGTTACTATTGATAATGAAAAGGGAGCTTTAGATGCAACTGAATTCCTTATAAAGAATGGTAATAAGAGAATTGGCTATGTAGGAACACATGAGGACGTAGTTAATGCTGCTGCATATAGGTTTCAGGGCTATAAAGCTGCTCTTGAGAAGCATAATATGGAATTTGATAAGAACATATGTTACTTTAGCGGCTTGAAGGCTAATGATGGCTATGAAGGAATAAAAGAGATTGTAAAGAAGGCAGATATAGATGCTGTTTTCTGTGCAAGCGATGAGATAGCCATGGGAGTAATAAATGGACTTAGAGAAGAAGGCAAAAGAGTTCCTGAAGATGTAGAGGTTATGGGCTTTAATGATATATACAGCGCATCAATCTTTTATCCAAAGCTAACTACAGTTGTACAGCCAATGTATGATATGGGTTCAGTTGGGATGAGAATGCTTATTAAGATAATAAATGGGGCTGAACTGGTTCAACATCATTTCGTACTGCCTCATGAAGTTGTAAAAAGAGATTCCTGCAAAAAGTAATATGATAATATCCTCCGAATGATACGGAGGATATTTTTTTGTAACCTTTTTTATGGAAAATCATATTATGCATTAGGACAAGTGGTCCTATAGATTACTTATAACTAGAAAGGAGGAAACAGAGGATGGATGGCTATAATTTTTTTGCCGAATTAGCAAATAATATTGGAGAGGTAGTTACAATATTTACTACAAGTGGTGGAGAATCAGGAAGAGGGTTTACTGGAGTTCTTACATTGGTATGTCCAGATTTTGTGAGACTGGTTACACAAATAGGTCCTGGACCAGGCTGCGCGTTAGGAAACTGCTGCGATAATTTATTAGATGTATCAGATTTTGAGGACAACATGATGGAAGATCAGAGGGGAAATCAAGGAAGAGCCAGCTGCAGACCTGATAATTTAGGGTCTATAGTTGATATTCCAATAGACAAGATAGCATCTTTTGTACACAATGCTGTAGGAAATTAAAACCCATAAGTCATAATTTAAAGGACTGCCTTTTAAAGACAGTCCTAGATTATTTTTTTGCTTGTTCCATGGCACGTTTTACAGCAAGCCTCCAATTTAAGAACATATCCTTATTATTTGTTGGCAGGCTTATATCGTAGCTTTGTTTCTTAATGACCTCATTAACTAAAATTCCTATGTCTGACATTATGTCATCCTTTAATATTTCCCTTCTCAAATCAGTTATTTTTATATTGCAGCTTTCTGTTCTTATTAGCTCTTTTCCTGAAGCATCTACTCTTTGATAAATTACATCAGTTATTTTACCATCGTTAATGGTTATGGTAGCAATTTCTTTTCCGTAGTCTTTTAAATCACCCTCGCCAATATAAGTTCCATCCTTGTAAAAATATGAATTTACCAAGCCTTGATTCGAGCCTTTTATAGAGTATGGGTTAATTGAGTTGGATTTAATTAAATCACTGGATTTAACAGCTGTGCAGCTGCTAAATAAAAAGAGCTGAATTGTTAGTATTAGAAAAATATAAGGTTTATTCATATAAATGCCACCAATCACTTAAGACTTTATATAGTATATAATGCAAAAGTTCTAATACACTATCAGTGTCCCAAAAACCCTTGAAACCTGGATATTTTGTGACATTGCTAGTGTAAGAACTTTATTGCATTATATATTATTATTTTTGGTATTTTTATGGATATATATTCAGCTAATAGCAAGTACAACAAATTTATTTTTTTAAAAAAATTTTGTAGCACATTTTATAAAGTCGTCATAGTATGTAGCAGGACAAGACGTCCTGACATATCTGCATAATGAGAAAGGAGGAAACACAGGATGCCAAACGGAAATTTCTTAAATAATCTTTCAAGATACATTGGTCAAACAGTTACTATCTTTACAACAAGCGGAGGACAATCAGGCAGCGGCTTTACAGGTGTTCTAGCAATGGTTAATCCAAGCTTTGTAAGACTTATAACTCAAATAGGACCAGCACCAGGTTGCGCACTTGGAAGTTGCTGTGATCCAAACTTTGGGATTCAAGGTAATAATAGCCCAGGTGGACAGGGAAGAGCCTCATGTCAAGTAAACAACCTAGGTTCAGTAGTAGATATCCCTGTAGACAGAATAGCTTCCTTCGTTCACAACGCTGTAGGCGGAAGCTGGTAACTAATTTAATTTAGCAATTTGGCATCACCCTCACAGGTGGTGCCTTAATTATATGCAAAAGCAAAGTAACACTTTTGAACTTTCACTCATATTATGAACTAGCTAAATATTGCGAGAGGGGAAACCTTAGTGTTTAGAAGAAATATAAATATATTTAATATAAGGACTAAAAAAAAGAAGCTGTATGTTAAACAAGGCTGTAATTATGAATTGGGAATCAAAAAAGCTTCCAAAGTCTATTTAAGCGACGACAGCTTTATTCAAAGCCTTATAAAATACATAGGGCAAACAATAACTATATATACTGTCAGCGGCGGAGAGTCTGGCTCAGGTTTTACAGGAGTACTTCTTGACGTGAAAAAAGATTATATTAAGATATTGTCTAAGCTTGCTTCAGCTCCAGAAATATATGCTGATAATAGCAGTTCAATGGTAGATGAAGCAGGAGTAAGCCTTGGAACAATAACTGATATTCCATTAAATAAAATTGCAGCTTTCGTGCACAACACAATATAAAAAAGTTTTAAAAGCTGTAACCATTTTTCGTTGGAAACATAATATATACTAGGACAAACAGTCCTGACAAATAATCTTAAATATAAGAAAGGAGGAAACTTAGGATGGCAAACGGATATAGCTTAGTAAATAGCTTAGCAAGAAACATTGGTCAAACAGTTACAATTTTCACAACAAGCGGAGGTGAATCTGGAAGAGGATTCACAGGAGTACTAGCTAGCGTTAACTGCAACTTTGTAAGGCTTATAACTCAGATAGGACCAGCACCAGGCTGCGCACTTGGAAATTGCTGTGACCCATGCTTTGGTATTCAAGGCAACAACAGCCCAGGCGGACAAGGAAGAGCTTCATGCCAAGTAAACAACTTAGGATCCATAGTTGATATTCCAATAGACAGAATTGCAGCATTCGTTCAAAACGCTGTAGGAAGCGGCTGGTAAAAAGACATAAGATAGAAGTTTAATACTTTGGAAATAATGGCCCCTATCCAAATAGATAGGGGCTTTCCTATTTTATATATATTCAATTTCAACTTCTTTTCCTAAGCTTTTCATTGCTTGGATTAGTAGTTCAACAACTCTCACTTTAATACTTAATTCATAAGGAAAATCTGGGTTTTGGTGAGCAGGATTTATTGCTTTCCCTACCAACAGCCTCAAATGAGTACAGTTTTCTATAAGAAGCCGTGCTAGCCTGGACGCACCGTCCTTGCCATCTAGGTTTAAGGATATTTTATCATCAAGGGAGCTGTTTATATAGGTATTCATTTTCTCAACTGCTTTACTAAGGGTTAACACACCTTCTGTTACTAAATCTATTCCTTTTATCTTGGCAGTTGGGGGTACTGAAGGGTCATAATACTCCAAATCAACAGTGATTTTTTCATTAAGCTCTCGTGCAGCTATATTAGCAGCTGTACCGCCGCAGACTACCTTTATGCCGGTATTTTTTATAAGCTTTTGTATGACAAGCTTATCATTTTCAGTTTTTTTAGGCGGACCAGTGAATATAGTAACTATTTCAGGCTGCCTTATAGTAACTGAAACAACTGTAGTGTCATCTCCAGGTTTTCCTGCATAAAGCTTTTGACAGGTTTGAATTAAGTCTTTTGAAATATTTGCAGAACAGCTTTCAACTGGTGCAAGCGCCTCAAGATAATCTGCAACATTATTCCATTGCCAGCCAAGATTCAAGATAGCACCAACCCCTGCGTGAATTGCTCCATCACTAACAACAGTAAGTACATCATTTACCTCAAGCTTAAAGTGACTTTCTGTTATATGCTTATCTTCTATAGTAATTTCCTTTTTTTCTGGAACGGTAATAATTCCATCCTTTATTAAAAAATAAGCAGGATTATCATACTCAATAGCATGGACATTACCATCATTTAAAATTTTTATTATTGTAAAAGTGCAGTAAGCCAGCTGTCTTACGCTGCAAACAGGCAGAGTATGAGCTATTGTATCTACTGTTTCATAAATACTAAGACCTTCCTTAAGCATTGTTCCTGCAATTTTGGAGGTTAAGGTTGCAAGTATATTTGCCTTAACACCGCTGCCAAGGCCGTCGGCCATAACTATGATTACTCCTTCAGAAGTTTTTATAACTTCAACCTTATCTCCACAAAGTTCTTCTCCATTTTTATTTAAGCTGTTATATGCTACGTCTATAAAATAACTCATTTCCCACCACTCATTTCTCCAAGTGCTATAGCTTTAAGCTTTGTTAAGATAACTTTTGTCTCTGCGGTAGTTTCTCCAAGCAGACTTGCTATCTCCTGTGCAACTCTCATTTGCTTTTCGATAACTGCTTGAGCGGCATCTAAGGTTTTTTCTTTAACTATAGCCAGTTCACCCTTGCTTTTTTCCTGCATTGTTATATCGTTTATGATAACCAAAAACATACCGTGATTTTCTAAATATATTATATTTTCAAGGACAACAAGGTCAAGTTCAGGAATAGTAACTCTATTTCCTACTATGTTTTCTTTTGAGTCTTTAACCTTGTAAAAGTTGCTGTCATCCATCAACAGGCATATATGTTTGTTTTTAATATCTTCGTACTTAACTTTAAACATACTTTCAGAGGCTGGATTAAAATCTTTCACAAGCAAATCTTCATCTAAGGTAAAAATAGCATTTGGTGAGGTTTCAAAGACAACATTTGTTATACTTTCTGCTTTGTTTCTAATATAGTGAATACACATATTCAGTTCAGCCATTCCGTCTAGTACAGCTTGAGCTTTTTCACGACAAGTATTATAACCGCATACCCCGCAGTTAAGCTCATCAGAAGGTGTATACTTGCCAAGCTTGTGAAGAATTTGAGTTATCTTCTCTTCATCTATAACGCTTGGCTCTAAGCTTTTATCTTTAAATTCTTTAGTAAAATTGATTGATGCTATGCTCTCAAGGTTACAAGGAGCTGCATTTTCCATGTTTTCCTTTAAATATTTATTTATGCTTCTTTTTCTTGAAAAGAAATCAATTTCGTCTTTAGGCATAGCAGGGCCATTTATACAGCCGCCTCTACAGGCTAGGGCTTCAACTATAACATTGTCAATGTCGCCTTTTTCCATAGCATTAAAAAGCTGAACGCACCTGTCCATTCCATCTACAGTTATATTTTCATAATGGCTCAGTTTGTCGCTTTTAAATTCTAAGCTCAGCTTGCCTGGAACCGGAAATAAACGCCCAGTTAAAGTTCCATTTTTATCAAAAGACGTAGGCGTAACATTATTTAAATCTATTTTCCTTTCTTCAAGCAGCTTATGAAGTTCATCGAAGGTTAAAACAGCATCAATAATACCTAAATTGCCCTTATCTACGCTTTCGAATTTTTTAGCAGTACAAGGACCAACAAAGGTTACAAAGCAATCAGGGTATTCATTTTTTAAAACCTTTCCGTGAGCAAGCATAGGAGAATCAACAGGTATTAAATAATCTACCAAAGTTGGATAGTAGGTTTCTATTAAATAATTAACAGAAGGGCAGCTTGTTGTTATAAAATTTTTCTTTTCTGTGCTGTTCATGTACTCATTATAAAGATTAGTGACTATTTGAGCACCTAAAGCAACTTCCTCAACTCGATCAAAGCCAAGTTTTTTTAATGCTGATACAAGCTGACCAGGAGCTTCCATACTGAAGGCACCAGCAAAGGAAGGAGCAACTATAGCAATAGTAGTTTTACCCGTAAGAATTGCATTTTTTATTTTGAATAAATCTGATTTTATCTGCCTTGCATTTTGGGGACAAACCACTAGGCATTGGCCGCAGGCTACACACCTGTCTTCAACTATTTTGGCTTGGTCATTTTTTATTCTAATTGCTTTAACAGGGCAGGAACGAAGGCATTTATAGCAGCTTCTGCAATTTGCTTTGGAAAAATTGATAAGTTCCATTTTAAACCCCCTCATATTTTTTACTTCAAAAATTTGTTAACGATAATTCTAATATACTATATTGTTAAAAAATTATCTAGTACAAGAATAGCAAATTGGTATGATATAATACTTATAGTTAATGTCAGAATTGGTGGTGAAACATTGGGTGAGTGGCTTTTTAAAGAAGATGACTATAGTCCTCAGGAGGATAAGGACAAGTTTGTTGATAAGAGTATATTTTCAATATTAAAGGTGCTTTCTAAAATTAAGAAAGAAGACTCGAAGATTAAGGCTAAAGGCTTTTATAAATTAAGCCCAATCCTAAAGCTTCCGTTTACTATTGCAGTGATAGTTTTTGTTTCGTTATCTAGAAGTAAATTATTTTTAGGTTTAGTTTGCGTTTTTACTTTACTTAGTCTGCTTTTATTAAAGAAAGAGGACTATAAAAGGATATTTTTAACTGTAACAATATTTTCACTATTTACAGCTGTAATGCTTATGCCTTCTATACTTATGGGAAATTTAGAAAATAGTGTGCTAATGATAATAAAAGTTTTTACTACAATAGTTTTAGCTAATATTCTTTCTTACAGTACAAGATGGAATGAGCTCTCCAAGGCTCTAAAGCTGTTTTTCATTCCTGATATATTCATACTTGTGCTGGAGCTTACTTTAAGATACATATATATTTTGGGAGAAGAAGCAGCAGAAATGCTACAAGCACTTAAACTAAAGTCTGTTGGAAAAAATGATAAAAAGTATGGTTCACTTTCAGCAATAGCTGGAAATCTATTTTTAAAATCTAAGGATATGGGTGAGGAACTATACTCTGCTATGGAATGCAGAGGGTTTACGGGGGAATATGGCACAGGTTTAAGAATAAAGGTTGGAATTGGCGATATGATTTATATAGCTTATAATGCCGTCCTTATCACAGCGTATTTTTTTATTTAGACTGCCAGTATTAGATATGAGAGGATAGTATTATGATAAATTTAAGCAATGTGAACTTCAATTATAAAGAGATTCATGCTCTAAAAGATATAAATTTAAGGATACAAAAGGGAGAGGCCGTGGCTTTGATTGGTCCTAACGGCAGCGGAAAGTCTACCTTTTTAAAGCTTATAAATGGTATTGTTTTTCCTATGCAGGGGGTCTACAGCTTTGAAGGAAAAGAGATTAATGAAAATACACTGCAGGATAGCAAGTTTTCTAAGCTTTTTCATAAGAAAATAGGCTTTGTTTTTCAAAATTCGGAGACGCAGCTATTCTGTTCCACAGTTTATGAAGAAATAGCTTTTGGACCAAGACAAATGGGCCTAAAGGAGCAGGAGATCGACTTAAGAGTTAATGACTGTCTCAAGCTTTTAAATATTGAGGAGCTTAAGGATAGAACACCATATAATTTAAGTGGCGGCGAAAAGAAAAGGGTTGCAATAGCTAGTGTACTTTCTCTTAATCCTGAGGTTTTGGTTTTAGATGAGCCTATGAATGGTTTGGATCCTAAGACAAAACGATTTTTAAGAGAGCTTCTTTTAAAGTTAAATGCTGCAGGAAAAACATTAATTTGCTCAACACATGATTTTGAATATGTTGAAGGTGTTTTCAAGCGTGCCATTGTATTTTCTAAAGAGCACAGTGTTATAAGAGATGAAGACTATAAAGCTGTAATAAATGACGAAGAATTTTTAACAGCTAACAATATAAAGTAAAGAAGTGGGGGATATATAATGATTCATTATAAAAGATGTTCAGAGGTGGATACAGATTTAGTCTACAAGGCATTTAGTATTGGATTTTCAGACTATATAATAAAGATTCAGCTTTCTAAGGAAGCGTTCATAGACAGATTTTTTGGACCAGAAGGTAATAGCATGACTACATCATTTATTGCTCTCAAGGAGGAAAGACCCATTGGCCTTGTACTTGGGGGAGCTAAAAATTATGAAGGTATTAAGACTATGAGATGCGGAACCATGGCGGTAGATCCTGAATTTAGAGGTACTGGTGTAAGTAAAAGACTTATGGAGCTTCATAGAGAAGAAGCGGTTAAGCAAGGCTGTAAGCAGCTTTTTCTCGAAGTTATAGTTGGCAACGATAGAGCTATTAATTTTTATAAAAAGCTTGGCTATGAAAAGATTTATGATTTATATTATTATTCTCTCAAAGATATGAGTAAACTAAATTCCAAAATAAATTCAGAAATAGAAACTAAAACTCTTACAATAGAAGAATTTGAAGCCTTTGCAGAGAAAAGCAGCGATGTGCATATCAATTGGCAAAATGATTTGGACTATATAAAGATGTCAGATAACCAATTATGTTTAGGTGCATTTGTTGATAATGTGTTAATTGGTGCTGTAAGTGTGAATAAAAATTACAGAGTAAGCTACCTCTATGTTGATAAAAAACACAGAGTAAAGCGTGCAGCCTCTACCATGCTGGCAAAGGCAGCGCAGGAGCTAAACATTGATAAACTAAGTTCAGGCTTTCCTAATAATGCTTCAATAATAGGATTTCTTAAACAATCAGGCTTTAATAAGGATAGCATAGCCCAGTATGAGATGTATGTAACTTTATAGTAGAGTAGTGCAAGATGTTATCTGTATATGTTGATATCCATTAACATGTGAAAAAAATCATAGAAATTATAATTTGAGCAGGAGTTAAATAAAATAATTATTTAGCTTCTGCTTTATTTTATTTTGTATAATGTCAACCTTGGTTGAAATTGAGGTTGACAAATATAGTGCGCGTATTGTAAACTTTAAATACAAACCGAGTTAACAATACATATGCTAGGGGGAACTTTTAATGAAATTAGATGTAAAAGAAATGATTTTGGCAGCACTATTTGCAGCGCTTACAGCAGTGGGAGCTTTTATAAAAATTCCAATAGGTCCGGCACCTATTACACTGCAAATGATTTTTACAATTTTGGCTGGTATTATGTTAGGTTCAAAAATGGGAGCTATATCTCAATTAGTATATATGATTATAGGCCTTTTAGGACTGCCGGTCTTTGCAGGCGGAACTGGAGGAGTTACAAGTGTGCTTAGCCCAAGCTTTGGATATGTAATAGGCTTTGTTTTTGGAGCCTATGTTATAGGAAAGATAGCTGAAGGAGAAACAAAGCCAAGCTTTATAAGATTGTTTATTGCCTCAATTGCTGGAACTATAGTAATATATCTAATCGGTGTTCCGTATTTATATATAGTAATGAACAATGTGGTAGGCAAGGCTATGACCTTTGCAAACGCACTAAAATTTGGACTGTTAATATTTATTCCAGGTGACTTAGCAAAATGCATTTTAGGAGCGGCACTTGGAATAAAAGTAGTGCCAGCAGTTAAGAAAGCAATAGCATAGCAAAAAGGGAGTTAAATATAACTCCCTTTTCCTCTTATAGAGACCTCTCCAGAAATAATGAATTCCTGTCTGCCGTCTTTATACTGAACCAAAAGTCTTCCTTCTTCGTCAATGTCTAAAGCTCTAGCTGTAACATTTTCTTCTTTTTTAATAACAATTATGTCATTTCCAATCAAAGCAGAATTTGCTCTGCATATATCAAGAGAGATTTTTATATCATTTTCTTCAATAAACTTTAAGTACAGCCTTTCAAAGTTATTTAAAATTCTTCCAACAAGCTCTTGCCTGTTTACAGAACACTTTGTTTCTACTTTTAGAGAAGTAGCAATTTCCTTTATATCCTCTGGAAAATCAAGCTCATCAATATTAACATTTATTCCTATGCCAACAACAACATAGTTGATTCTTGTAAGTTCAGCACTCATCTCAGTTAGTATGCCGCAGATCTTCTTATGGTTTACAACAATGTCATTTGGCCACTTAACCAAGGTAGTAATTTTTAATTCCTTTGCTGCTTCAACTACTGCAGCTGCAGCAATTTGAGTAAGCTTTACAGCCTCCATAGGATTTAAATCAGGCCTTAGAAAAACAGACATCCAAACACCTTTATACTTTGGAGAAACCCAGCTGCGTCCAAGTCTTCCACGTCCATTAGTTTGTTCTTCACCTATTAGTACAGTTCCATCAGCCTCAATACTATCTGACATTTGTTTTGCTCTGCTGTTTGTAGAATCTATAGAATCAAAATGTAGTATGTTCCTTCCAATAAAAGTTGTGTTTAAATAAGGCTCAATTTCTTCGTAGGTTAATAAATCAGGTGAAGAAATAATTTTATAGCCTTTTTTAGAAACAGACTCTATTTCATAGCCATCTTCCTTAATTTGATTTATGTATTTCCATATTGCAGTTCGTGATACACCTAATTTATCGCTTATATCCTGACCTGATATAAAGCCAGTAGTATTTTCTTTAAGCAATTTTAAAATTTCCTGCTTCATTATAATATCTCCCTAATCTAATTCTTGTTTCATTATATTTATAAATTCCTCCGCAGCCTTTGAAATATATCTTTCTTTTCGATAGGCTGCAACTACCTGTCTTGTTGATTTTAGCTCATCAATGGAAAAATAAAGCGGAGGAGTGACTATGCGATTAAATCTTGTAAGTACATCAGGAACAAAGGTTATTCCTATGCCAGCAGCAGTTAAGGCATGCGCTGCCTCAATGCTTTCGCTTTCAAGTACGACCTTAGGTTTAAAGCCTGCCCTTTTACAAAGCTTTTCAGCAGTAATATGGAGTTTTTGATTTTGTTTGAGTAGTATAAAAGGTTCATCTTTTAATTCAATAAGACTCAATTTTGTTAAGCTGCAGTTTTTAAACCTTGGATGCTTTGGAGGAACTGCAACTAAAATTTCCTCTGTATAAATAGGCTTATAGGAAAATAAATCTTCATCAACGGGTAGGGTTGCTATAGATATATCTATTGTTCCTTTTAAAACCCAAGCTTCGAGTTCAGAAGAAGTTCCTTCAACTAAAACAATTTCTATACCAGGAAACTTTTCATAAAATAATGGAAGAATCTTAGGCATAATATAGGTTGTTCTAAATGAAGAAAGCCCAACAGTAAGGCGTCCTTTTTTCAAGTTTGCTATATCTTCCATCTGTTGAGAGAGCTGCTTGTTTAGGTCTAATATTTTCTTAGCTGTTTCAGCAAATAATTCTCCAGCGTAGGTAAGCCTAAGCGGCATTGTTGAGCGATCAAAAAGCTGAACTCCAAGCTGATGTTCAAGCTTTTGAATATATTGACTTAAAGAAGGTTGAGCTATATACAGTTTTTGAGCTGCCTTGGAAAAACTTTTTTCTTCTGCAACTACTAACATATATTGAAGCTGACGAAAATCCATAGTGAGTGACTCCCTTATAGTTAAAAACCTATAGGTTTTATAAAATTTATAGTATTAGATATACTGCCTATTAAATGATACAATATTAATAGTTCTAATACAATACTAATGGATTGAAAGGTAAGGGTTATGACAGAATTAATTTTAACTATAATTGTAGGAGCTGTTGGAGGACTTACAGCGTTAAAGTTTAAAGTTCCAGCAGGGGCTATGGTAGGCTCAATGATTGCTGTAGCAGCTTTTAATGTAATTACAGGAAAGGCTTTTATGCCTCAAGATGTAAAGGTCATTACTCAAATTTCCGCTGGGGCTTTTATTGGAGCAGGAATAAGCAAAAAAGACGTACTTGATTTAAGATATATTTTTAAGCCCGCAGCACTAATGGTAGTTAGCATGATACTTTTAAACCTTCTTATGGGATATATAATGTATAGAGCTACAGGAGTTGATTTAGTTACCTGTCTATTTGCCAGTGCGCCAGCTGGAATTGTGGACATGTCGCTTATAAGCAGCGATATGGGAGCTGATACTTCAAAGGTTGCTATACTTCAAATGGTTAGACTTTTAATCGTGTTTATAATACTTCCACCAATGATGAAATTTATACATTCTAAGATATATTCAAACGATCAGCTTGAGATGGCTAGAGAAGAAGTTCTATGCTGTGAACAAGCAGAAGCTAATGAAGAAGCTAAAAAAGACAAACTAGACATAAAAGTAAAAGCTAAAAACCTCGTAGTTACTTTGGCAGCAGCTTTAGTTATGGGATTAATAGGTTATAGGTTAAAGATTCCAGCAGGGGCCATGACTTTTGCAATGGTGGCAGCAGGTGCCTTAAACATATTTACTGGAAAAGGATATATGCCCCTTAATTTAAGAAGAGCAACGCAGATTTTTGCAGGAATACTAATAGGAGAAAGAATGACCTATGCAGATGTTCTAGCTCTTAAGACAGTTATAGTACCAGCGCTTATTATGCTAATCGGCATAATTGCTGTTAATTTCCTTATAGGCTTTTTAATAAGCAAGTTTGGAGGAATAGAAATAGTTACGGCACTATTGGCAAGTGCTCCTGGCGGAGTATCCGACATGGCGCTTATTGCAAAGGATCTTGGAGGAGATGCTCCAAAGGTTGCTGTTATGCAGCTTTCAAGATATGTGTGTATAATTGCATTCTTCCCAATAATAATAAAGTATGTGAGCAGCTTACTTTAAACTGCTCACACTAAATTCATAGCCAATGCCCCATACATTTTTGATATATTTAGGTTTGCTTGGCACATCTTCAATTTTGTTTCTTAAATATTTCATATAAACCATGATGCTGTTCTCATCTACTTCAGCATCACCCCATACATTTTGGTAAAGCTGTTCCTTTGAGAATACGTGATTTGGATGCTCCATAAAAAACTTGATAAGCTTGGTTTCTTTGGAGGAAAGCTTGATTTCATCATCATTTTTGTAAAATTTATAGCTGTTTTGGTCAAATTTAAAAGGACCATGAGAAATAATATTTGAGATTGTATCCTCTTTTAAAATCTGCCTATGCCTCTTGACTTGTGATTTTACTTGAGCGCAGAGTACAGAAGGACTGAAGGGTTTTGTAATGTAGCTGTCAGCTCCAATATCAAGGCCATGAATGATATCTTCATCTTCCTTTTTACCACTTAAAAAGATTATTGGAATCTGGAGATTATACTTTCTGATTTCTCTTGCCACATCAAAACCAGAGATATCATCCATTAAGATATCTAAAATAATCAAATCAAATTTATATTTATTTATCATATCTAAGCCTTGTGTACCATTTGCTGCTTGAGTAACCAATATACCTTCAGCATTAAGCACTTTGGCAATTAATTTTCTTATAGGTTCTTCATCTTCTACGATAAGAATTCTTATTTGATCCATATTTACCTCGTTGTTTGGATAATATTATAACTTTTGAATTAAAACATTTTCATATATAATCTTATTATATTAAATTACATCTATAAAAATCAACTCATTATTACAACGGAGGATAAAGTATTGATAAAGACACTTTTAAATAGATATAAAAACAGAAAGGTACAAGCAGCATCAGTAGCACTTTTGCTTTGTATTTTAAGTACGTTAATTTACCTTATTTATGATGGCTATAGAAAAGAAATTGTAACACAGCAGCAGCAGAATATGCTTGGAAACTCAAGATCTATATCAAGAAGTATAGAGCTTTTCATAAGTGATACTATAGATAGCATGAGGATTATTACTCAGGATAAAGATTTTATAAAAAGCATAACTACTAATGATTACAAGCAAAAAATCATAACTTATTATGGTGCTGGTGGAAATGAAATAGATTCGGTTTATTTTATAGATGATAAGGGGAAGGTTTTGATGAGATATCCACAAGGTATTTCAAATATTGATAAAACCGTTTCCGATGATATTAAAACTGCAGCTGAAAAGAAAACAACCTATATCGGCAATGCTTACTTTGATAAGGAAAAAAATATTTTTGTTCTAAATATTTACGAGCCTGTTATTGATGGGGGAAAGCTCAAGGGAATAGTTTCAGCAGCAATCAATCTTAATGTAATTTATGACAAACTTATTGAACCAGTAAGAATAGGTGAAAAAGGCTACGCTCTTGTGAAGGATCAAAACGGTATAATAATAATGCATACTGTAAAGCAGCAGGTTGGCATGGATGTTATTGAAACTAGAAAGCAGGTTTTTCCAGACCTAGACTATAAAGAGCTTGAAGATTTAATAGCTTCTCAGCTTACAGGAAAAGAAGGAACTGCTATTTATCATTCCTACTGGTGGGGAGATAATATTCTTAAGAAGGCAAAGAAGTTAAATGCTTATACTCCTGTTAATTTAGGAGATCATTTTTGGATTGTAGCCTTAACAATGTCCTACGATGAAATTCAAGAGCCTATAAATAAGTTTCTTGTAAAGATAGTTGGCATAGTGAGCTTGATAGTTATAATAATATGTTTCTTTGTTATAGCTCTGCTTAGGATGAAAAAGAACAAGGAGGAGCTTGAAAAGGAAACAAGTTATTTAAAGATGCTTAACGAAACCTCTGAGCAGCTTAGAAAAAAGGAAGCAGAGCTTTATCACTCGCATAAGCTTAAGATGATAGGCACTCTTGCTGGAGGGATTGCTCACGATATAAATAATTTGCTTACTCCTATACTGGGATACTCAGAGCTGCTTTTGATGCAGATACCTAAAGACGGAGAGTATTATGAAGAGATTGATGAAATCTATAAAGCTTCTCAAAAGGGGAAGGATTTGATAGAGCAGATACTCCTATTTAGCAGAAAGGATAATGGAATAATTAAAGTTGAACCTATTGATATAAACGAGATTACTAATGATACTATCAAGCTTTTAAAAGCTATTGTACCCAAAAATGTTATAGTAAACGAATATATTAAAGAGAACTGCGGCTTGGTTATGGCTAATTTTACTCAACTGCATCAGGTTATTTTTAACCTCTGCACAAATGCTTATCAGGCAATTAAAGTTAATAAGGGATATATTGAAATAAGTCTTGATACTGTTTCTGGTGAAGAAGCACATGAAATAGCAGGAACAATTCCAAAGGGAAAAAACTATGCAGTTATTACAATAAAGGATACGGGCTGTGGAATGGATGAAGAAACAAGGGAAAGAATATTTGATCCATTTTTCACTACTAAGGAAATTGGCGAAGGCACAGGGCTTGGACTTTTTGTGGTTCAAAGTATTATAAACAAGTATCAAGGAACTATTACAGTTGAAAGCAAGGAAGGAGAAGGAAGCAGCTTTAAGGTTTACCTGCCTTTACTTGAAGAACAGAATATTTTTAAGGATGAACTAAAGTTAGATAAACTTAGTTACAACAATAAAAAAATATTAGTAGTAGATGACAATGAAAATATTACAAAGCTATTGAAAAAAGGTTTAAAGCATATGGATTGTGACATAGCTATAGAAACAGATCCAATAAGAGCTTTGGATATTTTTGAGGAAAGCCCCAAGGACTTTAATTTGCTTATTACAGATTTCATGATGCCAAATCTTAAAGGAAATGAGCTTGCTGAAAAGGCTAAGGCGATTAATAAAGATATAAAGGTAATTCTAATAACAGGTTATATGGATAAAAGCCTGGAGGTTTTAGAAAAAAACGACACTATTGATGCATGTATTTCAAAACCAATTCAGCTAACTAAGCTAAACGAAACTATTAAAAAAATCATAGCAGACTAGTGGTTATGAATAAAAGTGCTAAATTTCTATTGAGGAGATTTAGCACTTTTGTAATTTTAATAAACTCTAAGATTATTTTAAACTTATTTTAAGAATATTTTAAGAAGTACACAAAAAATACACGAACTGACAAGATATTATCTATGAAATCGTTGTATTAGGGGGACTAGCTTTATATAATCATATTAAAGCCGGCGAGAAATTTTAAGTGTTATACAAATAATAACGTTTACAAAAAATTAGGAGGATGTTAATATGACTTGGCAAACAACATTAACGTTACTAGGTTATGGAATAGTTATTACTTTCATGGTTCTAATAATGATGAAGAAAATGACAGCATTTGCTTCACTTATAACAATACCAGTTATATTCGCTTTAATTGGCGGAATGGGACCAAAGCTTGGTGCCTATGCACTTACAGGAATTAAGGGTGTTACAACAACTGCTACAATGCTATTATTTGCAATTCTTTTCTTTGGTATAATGATAAATGTTGGATTGTTTGATCCACTAGTTAAGTTTATAGTTAAGGCCGTTAAGGGTGACCCTTTAAAGGTTCTAGTTGGAACAGCAATATTAGCTGCTGTAGTTTCCTTCGACGGAGACGGAACAACAACTACAATGATAGTTACATCAGCTTTATTACCAGTTTATAAGAAGCTTAAAATAAAGCCTTTATACTTAGCAACTATAATTATAATGCAAAACTCAGTAATGAATCTTTTACCATGGGGCGGTCCTACTGCTCGTATAATGGCAGCTTTAAAGATTGAAGGTGGAGCTATACTTGCACCACTAGTTCCAGGAATGGTACTTGGCGTAATTTGGGGTATAGTTGTTGCATACTTGTTAGGTTTAAAAGAACGTAAGAGATTAGGAATTGTTAAAATTGATGAGACAGCTTTAGATGAAATGGCTGCTACAATGGATGAAGAAGAAGCAGCTCTTAGAAGACCAAAGCTTATTTGGGTAAACTTCATATTAACTGTATTAGTAATGTACTTCTTAATAGCTGGCAAGCTTCCATCAGCTGTTATATTTGAACTTGCTGTTGCTTTAGCTCTTATAATCAACTATCCAAAGCTAAAGACTCAAAGAGAACTTATCGAGAGACATGCTGGAAATGCAATTCAAGTTATAGTAATGGTTCTTGCAGCAGGTATATTCATGGGAATACTTACAGAGTCAGGAATGGCTAATGCTATAGCTCTAAACCTTGCTTCAATAGTTCCAAAATCCTTTGGATCACATTGGGCACTTGTTACAGCTGTAATCAGTATCCCTGGAACATTCTTATTATCAAATGACGCATTCTACTTTGGTGTGCTTCCAGTACTTGCACAAACAGGTGCAACTTATGGATTCACTCCATTACAAATAGGTATTGCTTCAACAATGGGTCAAGCATTCCACTTATTAAGCCCACTTGTTGCATTCATATATTTACTACTTCAAATAACAGAAGTAGATATGGGGGAATGGCAAAGATTTGCTGCTAAGTGGTCAATCGGTACTTTCATAATTTTCGTATTAGCAGCAGCTATTACAGGAGTTATGCCTCTATAATAGATACTTATCTTTAAAAAAGTTCCTTCGGGAACTTTTTTTATTTGTAAATTACACTTACTTTGGTTAAAATCTAAGTAGTATAACATTACCTTGTTGCTAAGGGAAAGGAAGTTATTAATGATTAATTATATGGATTTGCTTATCCAAAATACAAATTTTAATCAGAATAAACCTATAAGAGAAGTAGTGTATGAAGGACTTAGAAAAACTATAATAAGCGGAATAATTCCTGTTGGGGAAAGAATTATAGAGAAAGAATATGCAGAGAGGCTTAATATAAGCAGAACTCCGGTTAGAGAAGCGCTAAGAATGCTTGAGATGGAAGAACTTGTAGAGAACATTCCAAGGGTTGGAGTTGTGATAAAAAGAATATCTGCAGAGGATGTTATAGAGATTTTTAAAATAAGACATAACCTGGAGGTATTAGCAGCAATCGAGGCTATGGACAATATTACTGACAAACAACTTAAGGATATTGAAGAACTTCTTGATTTAACTGAACAAAAGGACAAAGAAGGAGACGTTGAAGAGGTTATAAGATTGTTTGGCGTATTCAATTCAAAGATTTATGAAGCCAGCAAAATGAAGAGGCTGGCAAGCATGATAAGCAAACTTAATGAATACCTTCAAAGATTTAGAAATATATCTATCTCAGATGATGAAAGAAGAGGGAAAGCTCTTAAGGAGCATAGAGAAATCTTAAAAGCTATAGCTGAAAAAAACAAAGCTGATATAGACAGTATAATAAAAAAACACTTAGAGGTGTCACTTGAAGTAGTTATGGAAGATATGAAACAGCAGGAAAATAGGTGATATATTTATGACAAAAGAAGATTTCGCTCACTATGCAGCTTCACTGGCTCAGAGAGCTATATTATATGAAGTAAGCACCACTCCAAAGCCTGGTCTTGTAGATAGAGACGACTCAGGAGCTCATAAGGACATGGACTTTTTTACTTTCATGGCAAGCAGTTCAGCCTTGTATAAAGGACTATATGACTGCGCAATCGAAGGCCTTTTATTTGAGAGTGAGGAATGTACAAAGCTTTTAGATCGTGTGAGAAAACCAGGTATAGAATGTGAAAGATACATGTTCGAGGCTACAAATGGAGTAAACACTCACAAGGGAATAATATTTTCAATGGGTATTCTTTGTGCTGTATCCGGCAAACTTCACAAAGAAACTGGAGCAAGAAGATTTGATATAGAGCAGGTATGTGAAGAAGTAAAAAAGATTACCTGTGGTTTAACCCAAAAAGACTTTAAGGGAATAGAAAATAAGAAAACTCTTACTCACGGAGAAAGGTTGTATATGGAATATGGCTTTAAAGGAATTCGTGGGGAGGTAGAAAGCGGCTTTTTTAGCATTCAAAAGAATGCCGTTAAAGTTCTTAGAGCTTTTAGGAGTGAAAAAAAGCTTTCTATGAATGACTTGTTTCTAGACATTCTACTAAACATCATGGCAGACAGCGAAGATACCAACATAGTTACAAGAGGTGGAATGGAAAGTCTAGCTTATGTTCGGAAGCTTGCTAAAACATTTGTTTTAGAGGGCGGAATACAACAGCCAGATGGATTTTTAAAGCTCAAAAATATGAATAGAGATTTTGTAGAAAGAAATATAAGTCCAGGAGGTTCTGCGGATTTGCTTGCAGTTACGATTTTTCTTGGCATGTTGGAAGGAATAATCAAATAGGTCAAATGTAAAAATGGGTACCGCTAGTTTCGGTACCCATTTATATTATCCTGTTGAAATAATAAGCTGTCAGTAACTATCATGATTGCACCTCTGTCTAAGAAATGCTTGGCAACCTTTTCATCATTTATAGTCCAGACTCCATATCTTAAATTATTTTTGCCTATGAGATCTATGGTAGCATCACTGAGTTCACTATGATTTAAATACATAAAGGAATTGCCTAATTGTTTTGTGAAAGCTATATTAGCTTCTGAAGGCTCCATCATGACTGCAATAGGAGTTATATTATCACGCTTTCTAAGCTCTGTCAGGACTTCTTTTGAATAAGAGGTAAAGATAGACTTGTCTAATAAATTATATTTGTGTAAGGTCAATAATAGGTCATTATAGTTTTCAGAAGTAATTTCATCCTCATTTGGCTTTATATCTAATATAGGTATAAGGGCTTCTTTACTGCATAAACTCAGAAACTCGTCCATTGTAGGTACTAATAAAAGTTCATTTTCAGCTTCCTTAAGTTTTAACTTTTTAATATATTTTAATGACTTGCTTTTTACTGTTCCCTTACCTGTTGTTGTTCTATCCAAAGAATGGTCATGCATTACAACCCATTGTCCATCTTTTGTTAGATGCAAATCTGTTTCAACTATCTTAAAGCCTAATTTCTTCGAAGCTTTAAATGCTGGTAGAGAGTTTTCAGGTTCCTTTGCTGCCAGAGGAGCACCACGATGGGCTACATAAATAAATTTAGAAAGACTATCAATGTAGCGAGTATTTGAATTATAATTTAAAAATTCAACAGGCGTTGAAGAAAGCCTTCCAATCGATGAAGTTGAAACAACATTTTTAGAATTGCGTTGGGGGAGGAAGTAAGCTAAAAGAATTAAAATAAGAGATATTATAATAGCTGCTACGGAGAGTATTTTTCTCATAAAATCCTCCTGTGAGTATATTTATGGGATACTGTCTAAAATATTATTTAAATTCTGTATATTTAGGATATCATAAAATATGAACAAAATATAGAGGCCTATGAGAAGTATTTGTTTCTATATATTCCAGTGTAAGCTAAGATGTTTTTTATTGCACTGTATTTATTTATATTACTAGTTTTCATCCGATGACAGTAATGCATTATTTGATTTTGTATTAAACAAATACTTAAATTGAAACAAACAGAAAATAATTAAGATTAATGATATACATAAGAAAGAGTTTCCTATACCTATTAAATCGTAAAAAGGGCTTGCGACAAGTAAACCTAGAATAGCAAAGGTAGTAAGCAATATTTTATAAAATGAAAACACTCTGCCAATATATTCTTTGGGTATATTGCTCTGAATCAATGTCCGTGAATAAATTCCTTGCATGTTCTGTGCAAGCCCCAAAATAATCAGTATAGCAAAAGTAGTTATAAAGCTATGAGAGTATCCAAATATAATATATCCAACAGCAGTGACCAATGTGGAAAGTATAAAAATTTCTATATGACTCCTCTTAGTTATAGCCTTAATTATAAATGGCACAGAAAGACCACCAATTGCCAAAGCATAATCGAAATAAATAATCCCTTCAGGCTTCATATTTAACAACACATCTGAAACAGCTACTTTATAAGTCTCATAAAATCTACCCAATACTGCGAATATGCTCATAATAGCAAATATGGTCTTAACATTAGAAGTTTTTGTAAAGACTTTATATCCTTTTAATCCGTTTTCAATAAGTCCAGTATTTTTCTTAGCTTTTACTGGTTTAACAAATCTGTATTTAATGAAGCTAAACAGTATGGTGGCTGCTAGAAAGCTTGAAGCATTTATAATGAATAAAATATTACTGCCGTATAGCTTATATAAAATACCTCCGATGGCAGGAGATAAAAAAATACTTGTAGACTCTAAAAATGAGAAAATTGAATTAGAAGAAGCTAGTTCTTCTTTTGATACTAGTTCAGGAAGCATAGCTGTTTCGGTACTTACATCAACGTCATTTAGGGATTGCAGCAAGAAAGCTAAAATATAAACCAGCCAAAGTTTTTGATTATTTGCGGTAATAAAGAGGAAGGCAAAGATAACGCTAGCTAGATTTGTAACTACAATTATAGTTTTTTTATTATAGGAGTCTGCAATAAAACCTGATAAGTACAACAAGGGTATCCTTAAAACTGCTCTTGAAAGCCACATTATAGCAACAGCAGTCACTGATTTGCTCATGCTGTACAAATATACTGTCACACCTATATTGTACAGGTAGTCACCTATAGAAGAGATAAATCCTCCAAGGGTTAATAGAGTAAAATTCCTATTTTTTAATAAGTCTTTATACAAAGCATCATCTCCCATAAAGTTATAAAATAAGTTTACTGGAAAATTTACGCAATTATAAGACTATATTTAACATTATTTACATGTTATAATTAAGTTAGGGAGATAAGTAAAAATATTTGTTAAAAATAATAGGGGTTAGAAATAACCCCTATAGCTATATATAAAATTAAGTGCCGAATTATTTTTGTAGATGATGCCTAGATAGCTCTTGTTTAAATGAAATCGTTGATTTTTTCTCCTATTGTTTTGATAAGAAGCTTAGTAGGTAAATTAAGAATTTTATCTCTGTAGTAAACAATATAAAAAGGATAAGTCCAGATTTTATTTTCTACTGAAATCTTCTTTACCATGCCTTTTTCCAGATGGTGCTTTGCAGAGGTAAAAGGAACAAGGGATATACCTAAATTTGCTGCTACAGCATTGTTTATTGCAGTTATATTCCCAAGTGTCATAGAGGTTTTAAAAGGTACCTTAAGGTCATTTTTTATAATATCTTCTGCAGCATAGTAAAGATTTGAGTTCACTTCGTGAGTTATAAAGGGCTGTTCTATTAACTCTTCAGGCAGTATACTATCCTTCTGAGTTAAAGAATTTTCTGGAGAACCAATGAGAATGATAGAGTCATCAAATAATTTTTTAGTCTTTAAGGTTTTTTTATACTCGTACTTTCCACCAACAATTGCAAAGTCTACTTGATTTGTTATTATCATATTTAAAATATCTTGAGTGTTTCTTATATGCAGGTGCGTGGTAATATCAGGATAGTTCTTCTTGAATACTCCAAGTAAATTCGGAAGAATATGAACCCCAGGAGTATTGCTTGCACCAATATGAACATTTCCGATTATTTTTCCCTTTTGAGCGGCAATATGATCTTCCAATTCCTTTACTGTCTCAAAGATTTTCTCTGCATAGCTGTAAACAAACTCTCCATCTCGGCTTAAATAAATGTTCTTTCCAAATCTGTCAAATAAGTTTATACCAAGCTCTGCTTCAAGTTTTTTTACCTGCATTGAAATAGTAGGCTGGCTTAGCGTCAACTCCTCAGCAGCCTTTGAAAAGCTTTTGTTCTTTGCAACCTTGTAAAATAGCCACAAATAATGTAAGTCCATTTTAAACCTCCAAAGTAAAAGTGATGTTTCATATAGATTAAATCTATAAATATTATATACTTTAATTATATTTCTAAAGCTTTATATTGAAAAGTTACTTGCTTAAGCATTCCTTTGAGATTTTAATAAACTCTCGTGCGTATTTGGATAAAGCATGCTTGTCTACGTAAGCAGCAACTACCTCCATAGTTGTAGTGGGATTACCTACCGAAAAAAATAGAGTACCTTGAGGTAAAGTTATATGTTTAATATGACTTTCAGAAACAAAGGTTAATCCATAGCCTAAGCTGGCAAGACGAACAGAAGCTTCAATGTTCTTTGTTTCCAGTGCTATTTTTGGATTTATGCCTGCCTGCTTAAAGATATGCCTTTCTACTTCACCTGTATGCTGGTTAGGAAACTGTATTATAAAAGGCTCGTCCTTACAAAGCTTTATATCAATCCAGGGATATTGTAGACCTTCACAGGTAATACCCATGTTTGCTAAAGGATGATTTTTATTCATGATAAGCAGAAGTTCCTCTTTATGGATAGTCTCATACTGAAGAGAAAGCTTACGAAAGGGTTTATTAAAAATAACTAAATCACTTACACCATTCTTAACATTTTTTTCAACTTCCGAGGACGTAGCTTCAGACAAGATGATTTCTACATTTGGATACTTCTTATGAAATATAGGGAGGATTGCTGGGATTAAATAGCTGCCTCTAAGTATTGGTATAGATAATTTTAACCTTCCTTTTTCAGAGTGGATGGATTCATTTAACTTGTTAAGAAGATCATCTCTCTGCTGAAGTATTTTCATGCCGTTTTCTATAAATATTTCACCTTCATAGGTTAAGTCTATCTTATTTCCTTCACGTTTAAAGAGTGCAATATCTAATCTTTTTTCCATGTTTTTTATATAGGTACTTAATGTAGGCTGAGTTATATAAAGTGATTCAGCTGCTTTTGTAATATGCCGATATTTAGATATTGCAAGAGCATATTCAATATCTTTAAATTCCAATAAAATCACATCCCATCCGATAAAACTTTAACTAATTATAACATAAAATATTGATATATGTTTTATATTTGGCATGAAATTATAGATACAAGCTATGAAAAATATAAAAATAAAGAATTGGAATATTCGACAGGATTCTTCTATACTTAACTTGTACACCTACAGTAAACGTTATACATTTTCTAAGGGCCCTAGAAAAACTAACATTTGCTGCGGAATATGAAAAATAATATTTTATTTAACAAATAAAAGTTGGAGTTGGGGGAGTGGAAAAAATGGCAACATTGATAGGTGCTATACTCATACTTGTTTTTATTTTAGCAATCTATAAAAAATTACTTAGTCCATATGTAGCGTTGATTGTTGTACCAATAATATTTGGTATTGTTTACTGCTTAATTGCAAATATACCACCAGTAAAAATCTTTGATTGGATTTATGAAGGGGTATTCTATAAGGTTGGAGATAAAGGAAAAGTATCTCCAGGAACAATGAGATCAGCATTAATGGTTTTGTTTGCCTGCAGTTATTTTACTTTAATGATGCAGGTAGGATTATTTGATCCATTAGTAATAGGAATAATAAAGTTAGTTAAGGGAGACCCGCTTAAGATAATTGTAGCTTCTACACTTACTGCTGCTATGGTATCACTTGACGGTGACGGAACTTCAACAGTACTTATAACAACTGCTGCTTTTATGCCTCTATATAGGCAATTCAAAATAAAGGGTATATATCTTGCAATACTTATTGCTCTGCCTACCTCAGTATTTAATATGACCCCATGGGGAGGACCTCTAGCAAGAGTATTATCTGCTTTAAGCTTAGACGTAACAGAGTTATTCCCAAAACTTCTTCCAGGAATGGCAGTAGTTATGATTTATGCTGTTGTAGTGGCATACTTCATTGGTAAAAAAGAAAGAGCAAGGTTAGGTTACAATCCAACCACCGCAGCTCAAATTGCTGCTGCTGATATGGAGAAAATGTACGATGCTGTTAGAAATAACGACCCAGAACTTAAAAGGCCAAAGGCATTCTGGTTTAACTTAATATGTACTATTGTAATTATGTACATGCTAATAGCAGGAATTGCAAATAGTGCTCTATTATTCTTGATTGGTTTAGCTGTAGCGCTTGTAGTTAACTATGGTTTTGATTTTAAATATCAAAAAGAAAGACTAGCAGGTGCTCTTGAAGAGGGAATGCCAGCTGCTGCAATGATAATTGCTTCAGGATTCTTTATGGGAATTTTAAATGGAAGCGGTATGGGAACAGGTATTGCGACAAGCTTAGGAAATTTAGTTCCAGCTAGTATGGGTAATCTAATTCCTATTTTTACAGCTATTCTAGGTATTCCAGGACTTATTTTCTTAAGCTCAGATGGATATTACTTTGGGATACTTCCAGTACTTGCAAAGGTTGCTGCCGGTTTTGGAGTCCCAGCAATTGCAATGGGTGTAGGAGCTATGATTCCGTTAGCAACTTACTACGCAACACCACTTATTGCATGGATTTATATACTTGTTGACAGAACAGAAACAGATTTTGCAGATTATCAGAAAGCAATTTTGGCAGTAGGACTTCCAGCTTTCGTACTATATATTCTTGTATTCATAATAACTGGAGCAATTCCAGTGCTTTAATTAGGTTTATGGCAGAGGGTTATTATTAACCCTCTTCAGAGCCCAAAAAATAAGGTTCATTAGGGGGAGAGACATGATAAAACTGTATGATTCAGGAGTTTACCTAATAAACGGGAAAGAAATCTTAGCAGAAGAAAATCATGCTGAGTTAAAAAATATATCAAAAGAAAAAGCTAGAAAAAATACAATGGCGTACTCAATATTAGAAAAGCACAATACATCAGGAAATATGGATAAGTTAAAGTTAAAATTTGACTCTATGACTTCTCATGATATAACCTATGTAGGAATAGTGCAGACAGCAAAGGCAAGTGGATTGGAGAAATTTCCAATACCTTATGTACTGACAAATTGTCATAATACCTTAGCAGCGGTTGGTGGAACTCTTAACGAGGATGACCATAGATTTGGATTATCAGCAGTAAAAAAATATGGAGGAATTTTTGTGCCTCCGCACTTAGCTGTAATTCATACCTTTATGAGAGAAATGATGGCTGGAACAGGCAGAATGATTCTTGGCTCAGATTCACATACCAGATATGGAGCCTTTGGAACAATAGCTATTGGAGAAGGTGGAGGGGAGCTTGTTAAGCAGCTGCTATCTCAAACCTATGATGTCGACTATCCTGATATAATAGGAGTATTTCTAACAGGAAAGCCTGGACATGGGGTAGGACCTCAAGACGTTGCTTTGGCAATAATTCGTGCAGTGTTTAAAAATGGATATGTTAAGAACAAAGTAATGGAATTTGTAGGGGATGGAATTTCTAACCTGTCAATGGACTTTAGAAATGGTATAGATGTAATGACCACCGAAACAACCTGCTTGAGCTCCATTTGGAGAACTGACGAAACTGTTAGGGAATACTTGAAGCTTCACGGAAGAGAAGAGGCATATAGTGAGCTGAAGCCAGGGAATGAAGCTTACTATGACGGAATGGTTTATGTTGATTTAAGCACAATTAAACCAATGATTGCACTGCCTTTCCACCCAAGCAATGCTTTTGAAATTGATGAGTTTAATGAAAATCTGGAAGATATTATAAGAATGACAGAAGTTGAAGGTCAAAAGCTTTTTGAGAATTCAAAGGTTGCCTTTAAGCTTACAGATAAGATTATTGACGGAAGATTTAAAGTAGACCAGGGCGTTATAGCTGGATGCGCTGGTGGAATGTATGAAAATGTTGTTACAGCAGCAAATATACTGGAAAACAAAAGTTTAGGCAACGATGAATTTTCTCTTTCCGTATATCCTTCTTCACAACCTGTAATGGTAGACTTAACTAAGAAAGGATATATAACAAAGCTTATGACTGCTGGAGCTGTAATGCGTACTGCATTTTGCGGACCTTGCTTTGGAGCTGGAGACACACCATTTAATGAAGGAATCAGCATAAGGCATACAACTCGTAATTTCCCAAATAGAGAAGGCTCAAAGCCTGGAAATGGACAAATTTCTTCGGTAGCTCTTATGGATGCAAGATCTATAGCAGCTACAGCAGCTAATGGAGGATATTTAACCTCAGCTGCAAGCATTGATTACAATGAAGAAATTCCAGCGTATGAATTTGATAATACAGTATACAATAACAGAGTTTTCTTCGGGTTTAACAAGGGAGCTGAAAGCAATGAATTAAAATATGGACCAAACATAGTTGATTGGCCAGAGATACCAAAACTTGAAGATAACTTAATATTAAAGGTAGCAAGCTTTATAACAGATCCTGTAACAACAACGGATGAGCTTATTCCATCTGGAGAAACTTCTACCTTCCGTTCAAATCCATTAGGTTTAGCAGAATTTACTTTATCAAGGAAAGACCCAAACTATGTAGGGACTTCAAAAAAGGTTCGCTCACTGGAAGAGGAAAGACTGAAGAAAGTTCGTCCTGAAGATAATAATGAAGAATTCAAGAACGTTGTAGATAGAATTAGATCTATAGAAGGCTTTGAAAAGTTAGATACATTAAACACAAGCATCGGTAGCGTAATCTATGCTAAAAAGCCTGGTGATGGTAGTGCAAGAGAGCAGGCAGCAAGCTGTCAAAGAGTTCTTGGTGGAAGTGCTAATATTGCAGAGGAATATGCAACAAAGAGATACAGAAGCAATCTTATAAATTGGGGAATGATACCGTTCATTCTTCGAGGACAGCCTTCTTTTGCAAATGGGGATTATATTTTTGTTCCCAATATTAGAGAAGCAGTGCTAAGCGGGCAGTCTAATATAAAAGCATATATTATTTCAAATGAAGTTAAAGAATTTGAACTTCAAATTGGAGAAATGACAACGGATGAAAGACAAATTATTGTTGATGGATGCTTAATAAACTATAACAGAAATAAAAAATAATTAATAAGGTTGTATCGAAGCAGATAAGAATTAAGTCTGTCTTGATACAACCTTTTTAAAATACTTGCAAACCTGTATAAACACTACATATTCTTATATTTATTTGTTTATATGAAGATTTAAATATAAGAATTTATAGTATTTGTTAATTCAAATATAACTTGCACGACCTATTTTAAATAATTAGTACAAGTTATATTTTTAACTATTATTGAATTATATAGTATATCATATATAATATATAAGGTAGCACATATGTAATAAGTTACAATTTTCAGCATAGGGGGGCTAAAGAACATGGCTCAATTCGTAGTAGAAGAAGCAAAAAGATGTCTTCAATGTAAAAGACCGTTATGTAAAGAGGGGTGTCCAGTAAGTACTCCATTTAATGAGGTTGTAAAACTTTTATTAGAAGGAAATATTATGGATGCTGGTGAAAAACTTTTTAAAAATAATCCGCTTTCTGTTGTGTGCTCGCTAGTATGTCCTCATGAAAAACAGTGCCAGGGCCACTGCGTATTAGGAAGAAAGGGCAACCCAATTCAGGTTGGTTCTGTAGAAAATTACGTTTCAGATTATTATTTAAATTTCATAACTCCTGAAGCAAGAAAGAATACGGAAAAGAAGGTTGCAATTATAGGCTCAGGTCCTGCTGGTATAACCATTGCCATTATCCTTGCATCCAAGGGATATGATATTACTATTTTTGAAGCTCATGATAAGATAGGCGGGGTTCTAAGGTACGGTATTCCAAGCTTTAGATTAGGTAAGGATATCCTTGAAAAGCTTAAAGATAAGCTATTGAGCATGGGAGTAAAAATAAGACCAAACACATTGATTGGACAAGACTTGACTGTTGACAATTTATTTAGAGACGGTTATAAAGCTATATTTATTGGTACAGGGGTATGGAAATCAAAAGCCTTGGGCATTAAGGGAGAATCTCTGGGGCACGTTCACTACGCTATAGATTACTTGAAAAATCCTGAGGTTTATAATCTTGGAAAGAAAGTAGTTGTAATTGGAGCAGGCAATGTTGCTATGGATGTAGCCAGAACTGCTCTAAGACATAGGGCCAGCGAAGTATATATTATGGCTAGAAGAGGTCCAGAGGATGTTACTGCTGAAAAGGTTGAAGTAGAATATGCAAAAATTGACGGAGTAAGATTTGAATATTATAAAGCTCCAGTAGAAATAACTGAGCAAGGCATTAAGTTTGTCAAGACATCAGTAATAAAAGAAGATGATTCCAGAGAACGATTGGTTATGCTTGAGGGAACAGAAGATATATTTGAGGCAGACACAGTAATAATAGCTTCAGGACAAGGCCCAAGAGCAAATATTGTATCCACTACAAATGGAATTAATGTAACTCAAGGCGGACTCGTGGCAACTGATGAATGTGGAAGAACTACAAGAGATGGCATATTTGCTTCTGGTGACGTAGTTACTGGAGCAAAAACAGTGGTTGAAGCTGTGAGGTTATCAAAAATTGTTGCACAGGCAATAGATGATTATGTCTGCAGCAAGTATAATTTAGTATAAATTAAGACGGCAGCCCTTAGTGGCTGCCAATTTTGAGTTGTATAAAAATATAGCTATAGTTTATTTAAAGGCTCTTCAAATCATAATTTTTAATAAAATCAACGAAAGCCTTAACCACATTTAATTTTAAGGAGTCTTCATGATAAAACATCCAGGTTTTCCTTAATATTGGCTCACCATTTTTATCAGTTATGTTAATCATATGAAGATCATCTCTTCCTTTAACTACAATATCCTGCATAATTGCGTAGCCTAAATCATTTACAACCATTTCCTTGCAGGTATCTACCTGGTCTACTTCCATGCTTACTAGAGGAGGTTCTGAAAAATTCTCTGACCACCAATTATCCAGTATGGATCTAAATAAGTAATCAGTTTTATATTCTATTCTTGGAAGTTTAGGAAGATCCTCTAATTGAATTTTATTTTTTGACACGATGCAGACATTTTCCTCTAGCAGCAAATGCTTGCTGTCTGACCAGCTGTAATCTCCCCGCACTAAACTTATATGTACATCCTGATTGTAAACCATATTAAAAACATCTCTGCTCCAGCCGGAAAAGATTTTAAACTCTACCTTTGGATGATGCTGCTTAAAGAGTTTTAGCAGGTGAGGAAGCTTATATTTCATTATAAATTTTGAAACTCCAAGCTTCAAGGTTCCCGAAACATCGTTTTGCATATTAGATATATCTTCTTTTACCTTCTCAAGCTTTAAAAGCATCTCATTAGCGTATTTTGCCAGGTATTCACCTTCAGGAGTAAATGATACACCTCGTCTTCCTCTAACTACAATTTGAATTCCAAATTCCTTTTCAATTTGCTGCAGTCTATTAGTCAGCGAAGGCTGAGAAATATAAAGACTTAAAGCAGTTTTGCTGATATTTTTCTTTTCATATAAAAGTTTTAATATAAGCCAATCTCTATTATCCATAAGAACACATCCAATTTAGATATAGTTTTTTTCTATAGCTGAATATAAAAATACCGTATTTTATTTATTGATTACAGTGTACTAAACTATAAGTACATAAGTCAATAAACGGTTTCAAAGGGGGTAAAATTTAATGGATTTAAAAAAAGCAGCCATTGCAGGCACACTTGAATCTAGTGATGTTCATGTTACTATTGAGCCTAATGATGGTAATGGAGTCGAGCTTTCCATAAAAAGCAGCGTGCTTAGGCAGTACGGAAAACAAATTAAAAAAGTTGTACTTGAAACTCTTGATAATTTAGTGGTAACAGATGCTAAAGTCAGCATAGTCGATAAAGGTGCTTTGGATTGCACTATAAGAGCAAGAGTTGAAGGAGCGGTTTTTCGTTCTATAGAACAGTACGACAGCATTCCATGGAAGGGGTGGTCAGACAATGAATCCAAATAAAAAACGACTTAGAAGAACTATGATGTTTCTAAATGCTCAAAAACCTAGCCTTATGAAGGATGCCTATGTATATAAACCAGACTCTGTTATTTTTGATTTGGAGGATGCTGTAGCAGAAAACCAAAAGGATACTGCAAGGTTTTCACTGTATCATACTTTAAAAGAGGTAAACTACAGAGGGGTTGAAAGAGTTGTAAGAATTAACGGCTTAAATACTTCTTATTGGAAAGAGGATATAAGAGTATCCGTAGCTGGCGGCTGTGACTGCATACGACTTCCAAAATGTGAATATGCCAGTGAAATAAAAGCGGTAGAAGAAGAAATAGGAAAGGCAGAAAAGGAATTTAATAGGCCCATAGGTTCTACGCTGCTTATGGCTGCTGTTGAGTCTCCTAGAGGTATTTTTAATGCTGTAGAGCTATGCGAAGCTACTGACAGGTTAATGGGAATTGCCATTGGCGCTGGCGATTACATGAGAACAATGGGAACTAGAAGGTATGATGACGGACAGGAGATGGCTTTTGCAAGAGGTATGGTTTTAAATGCAGCAAAGCTTGCTGGTATACAGTGCTTTGATACAGCATACACAGAACTCGATAAAATGGATGTATTTGAAACAGAGGTGAAGCTTATAAAGCAGCTTGGATTTGATGGGAAATCCATAATAAGTCCAAAGCAGATTGAAATAGTTCATAGAATCTTTACTCCTACAGAGCAAGAAATTAGACAGGCAGAAAAGGTAGTAAAAGCTATTAAGGAAAATGCAGAAACCGGTGTAGGTGTATTCATGGTAGATGGAAAGATGATAGATATCGCATTTTTAGAAGGTGCAGAAAGAACAATTGCTCTTGCTAAGGCAGCTGGTGTATATAGGGGCGTAGGGATTAATAATCCTTACGTGCAAAAAAGGAATGCAAAGGGGGAATTGTAAGATGCTAAATAAAGCTTTAAGAGAAATTCCTGATGAACTAGTAGTAAATAGAAGAGTCTTTGAAGGTACTCCTAATCAAGATAATGATAAAATTCTTCCATCTATTAAAGAGGCGATTTTAAAGAGTGGGCTTAAAGATGGTATGACTATTTCCTTTCATCATCATTTTCGTGATGGCGATTACGTAGTTAATATGGTAGTTGAGGAAATTGCAAAATTAGGAATTAAGGATATTACTATTTGCGCCAGCTCACTAGGGGATGCACACGATCCAATAGGTAAATATATAGAGGATGGAACTATAACAGGTATTCAAACCTCAGGAGTTAGAGGCAAGATAGGTGAAGCGATTTCAACAGGCAAGCTGAAAAACATAGCTATCATTAGATCCCATGGAGGAAGAGTGAGAGCTATAGAAGAAGGAGAAGTTCATATAGATGTTGCCTTTATTGGAGCTCCAACCTCTGACCCATATGGAAATGCTAGAGGAGTAGGTGGAAAATCAGATTGCGGCGTATTATCCTATTCCATGGTTGATGCAAAGCACGCAGATAAGGTTGTAATAATAACTGACTGTCTTGTAGACTATCCTAATTTTCCTCCAAGTATTCAGGCAGTGGATGTAGACTATGTAGTTGTTGTTGATGAGATTGGTAATCCTAAAAAGATAGTAAGCAATATCATTCGTTTGACTGGAGACCCAAGAGAGCTTAGCATGGCTGACTACTGCACTCGTGTAATGGTTAATTCGCCGTTCTTTAAGGATGGTTTTTCCTTCCAAACAGGAGGAGGAGGAGCTGCACTGGCTGTTAATCTGCTGCTTCGTCCATATCTTGAGGCAGCAGGAATTACAATGAGTTATGCCCTAGGCGGAATTACAAAACCAATGTGCGATCTTTTGGAAGATGGCTTTGTAAAATGTGTGGTAAATGCGCAAGCCTTTGATGCTGGTTCAATTGAGTCAATTAAAAGTAATCCTAAACATTTTGAAATATCCACATCTCAATATGCAAATCCAAGAAATAAAGGTGCACTTGTTAACAAGCTAGATTTTGTTATTTTAGGTGCACTAGAGGTGGATGTTAATTTCAACGTAAATGTAGTTACTGGCTCTGATGGCATTTTAAGAGGTGCACCCGGAGGACATCCGGATACTGCAGCAGGTTCAAAATGTTCAATTATAGTTGCCCCTCTTGTTAGAAGCAGAATACCTACTATCTGTGACAGAGTAGTAACAGTAACAACCCCAGGAGAAGTAGTAGACGTAATAGTTACAGATTATGGTATCGCAATAAATCCTTTAAGACAGGATTTGATTGAGTCGTTAAAGGATTCCGGCCTTCCTATATGCACCATAGAAGAGCTTAGAGATATGGCTTATGAAATGTGCGGCAAACCTGAAGAACTGGAATTTGAGGATAAGGTTGTAGCAATAGTAGAAAGCAGAGATGGTTCAATACTGGATGTTGTTAGGAAACCAAAAGTTTATGAGATATAAATTAAATGACTTAATTTGATGTTTTACTAGAACAGAGGGTATCAAAAGCAGATGCCTTCTGTTTATTTTTTGGTTAGATTGTGCAGTTGAAAAAGTAATTTATAGTTTATGCAATTTATCAATTAATATTAAAATTGTAATATGAGACTATTGATATTATAAAGGAAAAACAAAGCACTTATAGAATAATACAAATTATAAATATTCGGCGATAGTTAGGGGGCATTATCAATGATTAAAGTGACTTTTATAATTCCTTATGATGAAATAAAGGATGAGGTATATAGCCTGTTAAGTGAAGTAAATGAAGAAGATATTGTAATGGACACGACTCAAATAATAGGAACTCAGGAAGCTTTTTTAAAGGATTGCACTTCTGACATAATAATTGCAAGAGGTGTAACTTATCTTGCCTTAAAAAAGAATATGCCTAACATGTCTGTTATTGAAATTGCAGTTACAGGCTATGATGTTATAAGGGCAATAGATGAATGCAAGAGAAAATATAAGCCAAAAAAGATTGCAGTCATAGGCATGGAATCAATGACTTATGGAGCAGACAGCTTAAAAGAAATAATGGGTGTTGAGATTGAAAGCTTTAAAATAGAAAACGAGGAGGAAGCTTTAAGAGCAATTGAGATAGCTGAGCAGAGAGGGGCAGATGCTATTGTAAGCGGCCTTATGACCTATAATATGGCTAAAGCCATGGGTAAAAACTGTGTATGGATTTATACAGGAAAAGAAGCTGTAAGGCAAGCTATAAAGGAGGCAGTTAACGCAGCAAGAGTAGTAAGAAATGAAAGGACAAAGTCAGAGCTTTTTACTATCATACTGGAAAATGCTAAGGAAGCTATTGTGGCAGTAGATAGAGAAGGTAAAATCACAGCTTTTAATAAAGCCGCTTATAAAGCATTAAATATGCCAACTGCAAAAAAGGTAAATGGATATGAAATCAGCAGGGTGATGCCTGGCTTAGAGCTATCCAAGGTAATTAAAAATGGAGAGGAAGAAGCAGGAATTATTGATACTATAAATGATACTGCAATTATATCCACTCGTGTGCCTATAAAGGCTGGAACCTATAAGGCTGGGGCTGTTATAACCTTTCAAAATATAGACAGGATACAGGAAATAGAAAGTAAGATTAGAAAAGAAATGAGCAGCAAGGGTTTGGTAGCCAAATACAGCTTCGGTAATATAGTAGGAAACAGTGCCATATTAAATAAGACTATACAAACCGCCTTCAAATACAGTCAGGTGGATTCAAATATACTCATAATAGGAGAAACTGGAACGGGAAAAGAGCTTTTTGCACAAAGCATACACAATGCTAGCAGCAGACGCTTGGAACCTTTCGTGGCGGTTAATTGTGCTGCTCTTCCAGAAAATCTTTTGGAAAGCGAGCTTTTTGGATATGTAGAGGGAGCTTTTTCAGGAGCTATAAAAGGTGGAAAACAGGGCTTATTTGAGCTGGCTCACAAGGGAACTATATTTTTAGATGAGGTTAGTGAAATCCCTATTAATCTTCAAGCAAAATTACTTCGTGTTCTTCAGGAAAGAGAAATAAGAAAGATTGGCGACCATAGGGTTATACCAATCGATGTTCGTATAGTATGTGCCAGCAATATTGATCTTGAAGAAAGGGTAAGAGAGGGAAAGTTTAGACAGGATGTTTTGTATAGGTTAAATGTATTAAACCTAAGAATACCAGCCTTAAGAGAACGCAGTGAGGATACTGAACTTATCGCTAAGCATTTTATAGAAAAATACTGCAGAAAGTTTGGAAAATTTATTCCTGAACTAACTTGCGATGCTGTAAAGGCTTTGAGCAGCTACAGCTGGCCGGGGAATATTAGAGAGCTTAGAAATATTTGCGAAAGATTAGTTGTATTTTCAGAAGAGGAATATATTACACATCAAGAGGTACAGGAGTTATTAAATATAAATGATAGTGTAAATAATATTGTTCCAAAAGAAGCTGATGTAAATGCAGAGGATGATATTGAGATAATGCTAAAGCTTATGAAAAGTATGAGTCTAAATAAAACTGAGGTAGCTAAGATTCTTGGAATAAGCAGAACAACCTTGTGGAGAAGGTTAAAGGAAGATAAATGATGCTCTGAAACAAATTTGAAACATAATGTTTCAATTAATAAAATATGGTGGTCTATTTTCCGTGTAAAAATATAAAATTGAAAATGTAAACCTTTTTATTTAAAAAGTTAATCTCGGGAAAGCAAGGATTATAAGTGCTTTTTCCGCGTTAAAAAAATTTTTTAGAAAAAACTTCTCACTTCTATGAATTTGGCACGACTCTTGTTATATATAGAAGCGTAAATAAAATACTTGAAAAAATATTTAATGTGGAAGGGGGAGGTGAGTATGTTTTCTGAAACATACATGGACAAACCTATATTAGGAATACTTCTTGGAGATGCTGCTGGTGTAGGTCCTGAAATTGTAGCTAAAGTAGCTGCAAAGGGTTTACTAAATGAATATTGCCATCCAATTATAATTGGAGATGCAAGGGTATTAAAGCTTGGAATGAAAATAGCGGAGGTTGATTTTCCACTAGATGTAATCGATGACATTGACTGTGCTAATTGGAGCAGTGGAATTCCTGTGTTTGACCAAAAGAATTTAAATCCAGAGGAGATAGCTTTAGGAGAGGTAAGTCCTATATGCGGAAAGGCTTCAGGAGATATGCTAGTAACAGCAGTAAATCTTTATAAAGAAGGAAAAATTCACGGTTTCTGTTTTGCTCCGTTAAACAAGGGGGCATTAAAAAAAGCAGGCTTTAATTATGAAAGCGAGCATTATTTATTTGCACACCTTTTTAATTGGAAAGAACCCTTTGGAGAAATAAATGTGCTTGATGAACTATGGACATCTCGTGTAACAAGCCATATACCAGTTAAGGAGATTAGCGACAGGCTTTCAGTTGAAACCATACTAAGAGCTATGAGGCTTGTTAGTAAAACTTTAGAGCGTGCGGGGATGGAAAACGCTAGAATTGCAGTGGCTGCTTTAAATCCTCATGCTGGAGAAAATGGATTATGTGGACGAGAGGAGCTGGATGTTATTATTCCAGCAATGGAAGAAGCAAAAAAGCTTGGAATAAACGCAGTTGGCCCATATCCTTCAGACATTTTGTTTATTAAGGCTTTCAAAGGAGAATTTGATGCTGTAGTTACAATGTATCATGATCAAGGTCAGATAGCTATGAAGCTTAAGGGCTTTGAACAAGGGATAACAATAGCAGGAGGACTTCCAGCAGCTATTGTTACAGCCTCACATGGAACAGCCTATGATATAGCAGGGAAAGGAATAGCAAAGACTGAAGCCTTTGAAAATGCTGTTAAAATGGCTGCTAGAATAGCATTAAGTGACAGACAAAGAAAAGAATCAAATGCATCATAAAATTTTAAAGCTTAATTTATAAGAAGTAAACTATGTAACTAGATATCATGAAATCATGAAATCTTGATATCAAGATATCGCGATAACTTTTTATTAGAAAAATATATGGGAAAGTTGGAGGGGGAAACATGAAAAAAATATTTAGCCTTGTTATTACAGCTGTGTTAACAACAAGCATTCTTGGAGGCTGCACTACAAAGCCTGCAAATGGGGAAGCAAAAAAAGATTGGACACCTGAAAAGGAAATTGAATTTGTTGTACCTTCAAGCGCTGGTGGGGGAAGCGACTTAAATGCAAGAACAATATCTGATTTAGCTTTTAAAAATAAATTCTCGCCTAAGAACTTTATGATAGTAAATCAGGGTGGCGGCTCAGGAGCAGTTGCATTTACAAATGTTAATGCTAAGAAGGGAAATCCTAATACACTTATGGTACTTCACTCTGGACAAGTTATGGGGTCCTATGTTAACAACTGGGATGTTAAAGCTGAAATGCTTACTTATATCGGTGTTGTTGCCTTCGACGATTTAACTCTTTGTGTAAAGAAGGAATCAAAGTTTACAGACATTAAGAGCCTTTTAGCTGCTGTTAAGGAAAAGCCTGAAAGCGTAAAAATAGGAGGCTCTCAAAGAGGAAACAGCGACCATCTATCCTTTGAACTTTTAAATAAAAATACTAATTCAAAATTTACCTATGTTCAGTTTAATAGCTCAGGAGATGCTATGTCAGCACTTCTTGGAGGACACGTTGATGCCGCAATATTCAATCCTTCAGAAGTTATGGGACAAATTCAAGCAGGAAAGGTTATTCCATTAGCTGCGTTCTCATCAGAAAGACTTACAGGAGTATTTAAGGATACACCAACCTTTAAAGAACTTGGCTATAAGGATATAGAAGTTAGGGAAGTTAGAGCTATAGCAGGACCACCTTCAATGCCAGCAGAAGCTGTAAAGTTCTATGAGGATATGTTAAAGAAAGTTACTGAGACTGATGATTGGAAGAAGAATTATATTGAGAAGAATCTTTTAACTCCTAAGTACATGAATGCAGCTGATACAAAAAAATTCTTCACAGAGCAGATAGAGCTCTACAAGAAGGTATTCACAGAAGTAGGAGTTATGAAATAGACACAGCGTCTTTATAAAAGGGGTGACCTTGGTTGAAAAAGTTTGTTTATATTGTTTCGATAATAATGGGATTATATTGGATAATAGGAGGAGTTTCTTATGGCTTCTGGGTTAGAAAAGGCCCAGGGGGTGGGTTTCTTCCTATAATCGCTGGCATCATGGCAATACTGTTTTGCTTGTCAGCACTTTGGTCTGAACGTAAAGATAAGTCTCCTAGCGGGTTTAACTGGCTGGCATTTATACCAGCCGCCGCTCTTCTTGCAATGGTAATGCTTTCATATGTGCTGGGAATGGTTGTTTCTATGGCAATATATATTTTTGTATGGCTTAAGTTTATAGAGAAACATACTCTTAAGAGTGCTATAAGCATTGGAGTTGGAACTGCTGCTGTTATTTATTTGATATTCGTATTCTGGCTTAGAGTTCCACTGCCTCTAGGAGTATTTGAAGCTCTTCTGTAATACTTTAATTAATGAAAGTGAGTTGAGACTATGGAGAATTTTGATTTACTAATGCATGGCTTTCAGACAGCTTTGACTATGCAAAATTTGCTTGCTGCACTTATAGGCGCAATAATTGGACTTGTAGTTGGTGCTATGCCCGGCATAGGTTCCTTGTCAGGAGTAGCAATGCTTTTGCCGCTTACCTTTAAGCTTCCTCCAACTACAGCTATCATAGGGTTAGCAGCACTATACTATTCAAATATGTACGGCGGTTCTTTCAGTGCAATACTTTTAAATATACCCGGAGATTCACCTGCTGTGTGTACTGCTATGGATGGATATCCACTTGCCAGAAACGGCAGGGCAGGTACAGCTTTATCAACTTCTACTGTTTCCTCCTTTGTAGGTGGAACCATAGGGATAATAATTTTGACAATATGTGGTCCACTGCTTGCCGATGCAGGGCTTGCTTTTGGACCTCCAGAACTTGCTCTTTTAATACTATTGGCGCTTACATCTATAGGCTGGATATTAGGCGAAAATCCCAAAGCAGGACTTGTGGCAACAGCACTAGGTATCATGATAGCTACAGTTGGTATAGACAGAGCAATAGGACAGCCAAGATTCAGCTTTGGAAATCCTAATCTACTTAGCGGAGTAGCTTTTATTCCTCTAGTAATAGGCATGTTTGGCTTCAGCCAAGTTATAGACATGGTAGTAAATAAAAATAACTACAAATCAGATGGAGTAAGAAAAGTAACTTTTAGAGAAAGCGTATTAAAAAAGCATGAAATAAAAAGAATTATGCCTGCAACAGTTCGTACTGGAATTTTAGGAACCTTTATAGGTGTTCTTCCTGGAGCAGGAGCAACTACAGCATCATTTCTATCCTATATAATGGAGAAAAGAATAAATAAAAACAAAGAAGAAATAGGTAAGGGAGCAATCGAAGGTGTGGCAGCAGCAGAGTCTGCTAATAACGCAGCAGCTGCAGGAGCCTTTGCACCGCTTCTTACACTAGGTATTCCGGGATCAGGTACAACAGCAGTGCTTTTAGGCGGACTTATGATGTGGGGATTAAGACCAGGACCGCTGCTATTTAAAGAAAATCCAGACTTTGTATGGGGACTTATTGGGTCAATGTATATTGGAAATATAATATGCCTTTTAATCTCCTTTGCTTGTATACCTCTAATGATGAAGGTTGTTAAAGTGCCTAGCTCAGTTATGGTGCCAATAATATCTGTAGTATGTATCGTTGGAACCTATTCAGTAAATAACAGTATGTTTGATGTTGTACTTATGATTTGCATGGGTATTGTGTCTTATTTAATGAGCCTTGCCAGCATACCAGCAGCACCACTTCTATTAGCCTTTGTATTGACTCCGATGCTAGAAACCTATGCAAGGCAGGCCTTTGATATGTCCAATGGAAGCTTAAGCATATTTGTTGGAAGCAAGATTTGTATAGGACTTATTGTTTGTATAATGGGCTTCTGTCTAGCACCTTTTATAAAGAAGTTTATTAGCAAAAAAAGGGTTATTCCTGAACAAAAAGCTTTATAAAAACTTTAGACTAAGAATTTGTAAATGAATCACTATGGGATGCTTTAAACAAACTAAGGCATCCCAATATTCTAGGTGAAAGGGTGGAAATGTATGAAAAACCTAAAGGCCTTTATGAAGATAGGCATAATTCACAGCATGGCATTTCCTTCTTCATTTGAAAGTAAAGAAGCTATGCTTAAAGCATTTAAGCATATTGCTCTTGATGACTATTTTGATGTTATTGAAATAGGTAAAATAAAAGATTTAGAAGCAAGAGAGCATATAAGGAAAATACTTGAGACTAGCAAATTAGCTTGTGCTTACAGCGGTCATTCAAGGCTTCTATCAAGTGGTCTCAGTATAAATTCCTTAAATGAAGAAGAAAGATTAAAAGCTGTTGAGGAGCTTAAAAGAGGCATCGATGAGGCTTATTATATGAAAGCTTTAGATTTTTCCTTTTTAAGCGGTCATTATATTGAACATAAAAAGGAAGAGGCCTTAGAAGCGCTTGTTAAGTCGACAAAAGAGCTTTGCAGCTATGCTTATGAAAAAGGCGATATGCCTGTGCTTCTAGAGGTTTTCGATTATGATATAGATAAAAAAAGCCTCATAGGACCGGTGGAACTGGTGAAACGTTATGCAGAAAAGGTCGGGAAGGAGTATTCAAACTTTGGGATAATGGTGGATTTGAGCCATCTGCCACAGCTAAGAGAAAGTCCAAGACAGGCTATTCTGCCTATAAAGAATTATATAAAGCATATTCATATAGGAAATGCTGTGGTGAAGAATCCAAGCATGGAGGCTTATGGAGATATGCACCCAAGGTTTGGCTTTCCGAACAGCGAAAATCATGTGGAGGAACTTATAGAGTTTCTAGAGGTTCTTCTGGAGATAGGATACTTAAATACAGAAAATCCGCCTGTAGTAAGCTTTGAAGTAAAGCCAAGACCTTATGAGGATGAGCTGCTAGTAATAGAGGGCTCAAAGAGAGTTTTAAATGAAGCGTGGGGAAGGGTAGGTAGAGATAAATGAAGCTATGTTATCAGGTTGCGACACCAGACGTTTCTATAGTACCATCAGTGACAGCTTTTCAAGGAAAGCTAAGTCATAGCTTTGGAAGGCTTGGAGAATTAGGGTACGACGGAGTGGAACTTATGACCTTAAATCCCCTTGAGCTTAATTGGGATGAGGTTAGGAAAGAAGCTGAAAAAAATAGGCTTGATGTGGTACTTGTTTGCACAGGAGAAATATTTGGACAGAAAAAGCTTTCCTTTATGGATAAGAATGCAGAGGTAAGGCAAAATGCAAGAGCTAGGGTAAAGGAGATAATAGACTTTGCTTCTTATCTTGGTGCTTATATAAATATTGGAAGAGTGAGAGGGCAGTACACAGATGAGCTTCCTAAGGAAGTGTCTTATGGATATGCAATAGATGCTTTCAAGGATATAAGCGAATATGCAGGAAAGAAAGAAGTAAAAATTGCATTGGAAACAGTAACTATTATGCAGACAAATTTTATCAATACAGTGGAAGAAGCTGTGAAGGTAATTAAAGATGTAGATAATGAATACTTCAGGCTTATGATGGATATATTCCACCTTAATATAGAAGAAAAGGATATGTTTGAAACCATTAAAAACTATGCTGAGTATAATATTCACGTACACTTGGCAGATAACAACAGAAGATACCCAGGACATTGCGGCTTGAATTTTGAAAAAATTATAAAAGCCTTTAAGGAAGTGGGCTATGATGGAGCCTTTTGCACAGAAATTTTCCAAATTCCAGATCAGGAGTCTGCTGCAATTGGTGCAGTAGAGCATCTAAGACCTATATTCAACAAGATTTACGGATAAGGAAGTGAAAATAAATGGCTAAGGTAGCATTGATTCATACAGTAAGGAGTGTGCTAAATACCTTTGATGAAAAGATTAAAGAAGCAATGGGAGATATAAAGATAGTAAATACTTTAGATGAATTTTTAGCCAGCGACCCTGCAGAAAAAGGGGAGTTTACAATTGAGAATATGAACAGGCTGTTTTCTTTCATAAAATGTGCTGAGATGACTGATGCTGATGTTGTGGTTGTAAGCTGCTCCACCTTATCTCCAACAGTTGAAAAAATAAGACCTTTTGTAAGAATACCTGTTATAGCTATAGATGATGCAATGATTAAAGAAGCAGCTGAATGTGGGACTAAAATTACAATACTTGCTACTGCAGATAGTACTATTGAACCAACAAAGTCAAAGCTCTTGAGGGAAGTAGAAAAGCTTAATAAAGAAGTGGAAATTTCGGTAATAGTATGTCCTGAGGCCTATACAGCAATTAAAGCTGGTGACATAAAGCATCATGATGAAATATTGAAAAAGAAGTCTTTAGAAATAAAACAACAGGATGTAGTTATATTAGCACAGGCTTCTATGGCACATTTGCAGGAAGTGATAGGGAAAATTTGCGGATGTACCGTATTGTCAAGTCCAAGCCTTTGTATAAAAGAGCTTAAGCAGACTTTGGAGGCATTAAACAAACTTTAGTAGATAGAAGGGGGTAATGGGTAAATGGAAGCAGAAAGAGTTAAATTTTTAGAAGAAAAATGCAAGGGATTTAGAATAGATTTAATAGAGCTTCTTCACAAGATACAGACAGGGCATCCAGGAGGTTCACTATCCGCTGTGGAAATAATAACAACGCTTTATTATGAGAAGATGAATGTAGATTCAGCTAAGCCTAAAGCAGAGGATAGGGATAGGTTTGTGCTGGCTAAAGGTCATGCTGCTCCAATATACTATAGAGTTCTTGCAGAAAAAGGATTTTTTAAAAAAGAAGAATTAAGTACTCTAAGACAGATAAACAGCAGGCTTCAGGGGCATCCCTGTGCAAAAAAGACACCCGGTGTTGAACTTTCTACAGGTCCCTTAGGACTTGGACTTTCTGCGGCAGTAGGTATGGCAGCTTCAGCAAAACAGGATAAAAAATCTCTTTATACTTACGTTTTGATGGGAGATGGAGAGCTTCAAGAGGGTATAGTTTGGGAAGCAGCTATGGCAGCGAGCAAGTTTAAGCTTGACAACCTTATAGCAATTGTTGATAACAATGGGGTTCAACTTGATGGAACTGTGGAAGAAATAATGCCTATGGGAAGCTTAAAGGATAAATGGAGCGCCTTTGGCTGGAATGTAGTAGAGACAGATGGACATGATATATCAGCTTTTTCAGAAGCAGTGGACAAGGCAAAGGAATTAAAGGGTAAGCCTGTTGTGATACTTGCAAAGACTGTAAAGGGTAAGGGAGTATCCTTTATGGAGGGCAAGAACATTTGGCATGGTAAGCCTATAAGTAATGAAGAATATGAAAAGGCGTTAAAGGAACTGGGACATAACAATTAATAATTGTTATGTGCAGAATAAGGAATACAGGAGGGTCAGTAAATGGCTAAGAAAGCAATAAGAGATGCCTATGGTGAAGCACTGGTTAAGCTTGGGCGGGAGAGAAAAGATATAGTTGTTTTAGATGCAGATGTAGCAAATTCTTCTAAGAGCATTTTGTTCGGCAAAGAATTTCCTGAAAGATTTTATAATGTTGGAATTTCTGAAGCAAATATGGCTGGAATGGCAGCTGGAATGGCTACAATGGGCAAAGTACCTTTTATAAATACCTTTGCAGCCTTTATGATGCTTAGGGCAGGTGATCCTATAAGAAGTCTTATAGCTTATCAAAACTTGAACGTTAAAATAGGCGGTACCTATGCAGGCCTTTCAGATTCTTATGATGGTGCAAGTCATCATGCCAATAAGGATATAGCCTTCTTTAGAAGCATTCCAAATATGACGGTTATATCAGTGTGCGATGCTGTAGAAACTGAAAAAGCTGTTAGGGCAGGAATTGACATAGATGGACCTGTATATTTTAGATTAAGCAGAGCAGATATGCCAATTATATTTGATGAAGACTATAACTTTGAAGTTGGCAAGGGAGTTATTTTAAGAGAGGGCAAGGATGCAACTATAGTAGCCACAGGACTTATGGTGCATAAGGCTTTAGAGGCTACAGAACTTTTAAAGCAGGATAATATAAGTGCTAGAGTAGTTAATCTTCATACTATAAAGCCAATTGATAAAGAGCTTTTAGTAAAGTGTGCAAAGGAAACAGGTGCTGTAGTTACTGCAGAGGAGCACAGCATATATGGAGGGCTTTACGGAGCTGTTTCAGAGGTTTTATCTAAGGAATATCCTGTACCTATGAGTGCAGTTGGAATAGAAGATACTTTTACCGAATCGGGAGATTACGAGCAGCTGCTTTCTAAATATGGATTAACAGCTGAAAATATAGCAAATAAGGTTCGTGAGATTTTAAAGAGAAGTATTGCTATGGAGCCTAAGCCAATTGTCGACTATTCTAATGAATTAAAATAGATTAATTTTTAAAGGGATGGGTGAGTATAATGAATGAATCAATCAAGAAATATATGAAGGTAGGACTAATTCATTTTATGGCATATCCAAGCTGTATTAAGGGTGAGGGACCTATAGAAGAAACGTTAAGAAAGATAGCCTTGGACGATTATTTCGATGCAGTTGAAATCACTTGGATAAAGGATAAGAATGTAAGAGAAAGAGCAAAAAAGATAATAGAAACTTCTTATCTGACAGTAGGATATGGAGCTCAGCCAAGACTACTTACTACAGGTTTTAATATAAATCATTTGGTGGAAGAAGAAAGACTTAAGGCCTTACAAACTCTTAAAGAAGGTATAGATGAGGCTTATGAGATAAATGCAGCAGGTTTTGGCTTCTTGAGCGGTAAGTACCCAGAGGACAGATTAGAGGAAGCTTTTGAAGCCTTGGTTAAATCAACTAAGGAACTATGCAGATATGCTAAAGAAAAAGGAAACATGCCAATACTTCTAGAAGTATTTGATTATGATATTGACAAGAAGTCCTTAATAGGACCAGCGCAGCTTGCAAAGAGGTTTGCAGAAGAAATAAGAAAAGAACATGACAATTTTGGGCTTATGGTGGACTTAAGCCATATACCTCAAATACATGAAACCATAGAGGAATCGCTGCTGCCAGTTAAAGATTATATTCTTCATGCTCATATGGGAAACTGTGTTGTAAAAGACCCGTCAATGGCCGCATACGGCGACCAGCACCCAAGGTTTGGCTTCCCTAATGGAGAAGTGGATGTTGACCAGATGGTAGAGTATTTAAGAATGTTAAAGGATATAGGCTTCATAAGCGAAGAAAGAAGACCTATAGTGAGCTTCGAAGTTAAACCCTTTGGAGATGAAGATCCAGATTTAGTAATTGCAAATGCAAAGAGAGTATTAAATCTTGCTTGGGCTAAAGTATAAAATTAAATATGTGCTAGTAAGTATAAGCTAAGAGGAGGTTAAATTATTTATGAAAATAGTAGTATTAGATGGATATACGTTAAACCCAGGAGATATAACCTGGGAGGGAATTGAAAAACTTGGCGAGCTAACTGTATATGACAGAACAGCCTATAGTTTAAGTGGTATAGATTTAGTTATAGAGAGAGCAAAGGATGCAGAAATAGTATTTACAAATAAAACCCCAATGCCAAAAGAAGTTTTAGATAAACTTCCAAATTTAAAGTATATAGGGGTTTTGGCTACAGGCTATAATGTAGTAGATATTGTAGCAGCAAAGGAAAAGGGAATTGTAGTAACAAATGTTCCTACCTACGGTACAGATTCTGTTGGACAAATGGCAACTGCATTACTGCTTGAAATGTGCCATCATGTCGGAGCACACAGTGAATCTGTAAAAAGAGGAGAATGGGAAAACAATGCAGACTGGTGCTATTGGAACTATCCTCTTATAGAGCTTTCGGGTAAGACAATGGGGATAATAGGTTATGGCAGAATAGGCCAGTCTACAGGAAGAATAGCACAGGCTTTAGGAATGAAGGTTTTAGCTTTTGACTCCTATCAAAATGAGGCTTTAGTTTGCGAAACAATGAAATATACAGATTTGGATACCCTGCTTGAAAACTCAGATGTTATATCCTTGCACTGCCCTCTCTTTGAAAGCACACAGGGCATAATTAACAAGGATACAATAGCAAAGATGAAGGACGGGGTTATGATACTAAACACCTCAAGAGGTCCTTTAGTGGTTGAAGAAGACCTGGCTGAAGCTTTAAACAGCGGAAAGGTAGCAGGAGCAGCTTTAGACGTTGTTTCGAGTGAGCCAATAAAGGCGGATAATCCACTTTTAAAGGCAAAGAACTGCATAATTACACCTCATATATCTTGGGCACCTAAAGAGTCAAGGCAAAGACTTATGGATGTTGCAGTGAATAATTTAGAAAAGTTCCTTGCTGGAAATGCAGTGAATGTTGTAAATAAATAGGGTTAACTATAGTTAAAGAGTCTGGTTGGAAAATAAACTTTAAGTGTTATTTTTCAACCAGACTTTGTTTTTATGTCAATGTACCCAGTCAATTAATCAAGTTCTGACTCTGATTTTATCAGAATTGAAATAGTAATATAATTTTGTGTCAGTTCCTTAAAAGCCTTATAAAAGCTGCGAAGCACAATAACCTTGTAAAACAGCCATAGGCAATGGAAATCTACTTTAAGTTTTCATAGTAATATGCAACTTCTCATATAGATAAAATCTATGAACATTATATAAAATATATATTTTAATTATACTTGTAATGCCATTATAATAAAGGCGTAGACACAAGTATTTTACTGAAAGCGTTTAAATACATAAAAATGATTAATTTCGGGGGAGTAGGTAAAAGTATGAATTTAGTGGATTTAAGTTATTTGAACATCAATTGCCGTACGTCAGTTTACAGAAATTTAAGCACACCAGAGCTTATTGAAGAGGCTGTAATGAGAGGGCAAGGAACACTATCAGACAAGGGAGCCTTAGTGGTTCATACGGGGAAATATACAGGAAGATCTCCAAAGGACAGATTTATAGTTAAACAGAAAAGCATAGAGGATAAGATAAATTGGGGAGAAGTAAATATACCAATAGAAGAAGAGGTTTTTGACAGACTTTACAATAAAGTTGTAGATAATTTAAGCGATAAGGAACTATTTGTATTTGATGGATATGTTGGAGCTTTAGAAGAATACAAGGTTAATATAAGAGTTGTTACTGAATATGCTTCTCAAGCTTTATTTGCAAAGAATATGTTTAGAAGACTTGAAGATAAACAGCTGGAGGATTTTTCACCTTACTTTACCATAATATCTGTACCAAGCTTTAAGGCTAAGGGGGCAGAGGATGGAATTAATTCAGAAGCCTTTATTATTATAAATTTTGATAAAAGAGTTGTTTTAATAGGTGGAACACAGTATTCAGGAGAAATAAAGAAATCTGTATTTTCTTTAATGAATTTCCTGCTTCCTCTTAAGGGAGTTTTTCCAATGCACTGCTCAGCAAACATTGGAGAAGAAGGGGACACAGCAGTGTTCTTTGGACTTTCAGGTACAGGAAAGACAACACTTTCTACAGACCCAGAAAGAAAGCTTATTGGCGATGATGAGCATGGCTGGTGCGATAATGGAGTGTTTAACTTTGAAGGCGGCTGCTACGCAAAAACTATAAGCCTTTCAAAAGAAAAAGAAAGAGATATTTACGAAGCTATAAGATTTGGAACTGTTTTAGAAAATGTTGTGTTAGATGAAAACAGAATTCCAGATTATAATGATGGAAGCTTAACAGAAAATACAAGAGCGGCTTATCCGTTAGATTATATAGATAACATTAAAGAAAATGGAGTTGGAAATAATCCAAATACAATTATCTTTTTAACTGCAGATGCTTTTGGAGTACTACCTCCAGTTTCAAAGCTAACAAAGGAAGCAGCAATGTATCATTTTATGTCTGGCTATACAAGCAAGCTAGCTGGTACTGAAAGAGGAATAACAGAACCAAAAGCTACTTTCTCAGCTTGCTTTGGAGAACCTTTTATGCTAATGCATCCAGCAGTTTATGCAAAGCTTTTAGGAGAAAAGATAGAAAAGCATAAGGCTGAAGTGTATTTAATAAACACTGGCTGGTCTGGTGGAGCTTACGGCAAGGGTAAGAGAATGAAGCTTTCTTATACTCGTGCTATGGTAACGGCTGCATTAAAGGGCGAGCTAAAAGAGGTTTCTTTTACAGAGCATCCAATATTTAAGGTGCTGATTCCAGAAGAGTGTCCAGGAGTTCCAAGCGAAATACTTGACCCGGAAAACACTTGGGGGGATAAAGAGGAATATATGGCAAAGGCTGTAGAGCTAGCTTCCAAGTTTAAGAATAACTTTAAGAAGTTTAAAAATGTTCCAGAGGATATTGTTGAAGCTGGACCAGTAGAAAACTGCTCTTATGTTGAAATGGGAATTGCAGCAAGTAAATAAGATAAAATATAAGTAAGAGAGCAGCTATAGCATGTAGCTGCTCCTTTATTTGTTACCAACCAAAAAAATCCTCAGGAGCTGTTGAGTGCATAGTTTTTAATGGAATTTGACAATCCGTTATTAAGTCAGCTCCATTAGCTCCTTTTCCAGTAAAAGAAATGTGGATAAGCAATTCATCCTCATCAAAACGCTTTGTAAAATAGAACAGACCGTTTTGCTTTATGAAATCAAAGTCTATATTAAAATCATTGAGGTTCTTTATTTTAATTTTTCTAGCTGTACATTCCTGAGTTAGGCTTTGTCTAACAGAATTAACAAAGGCGTCCTCTTTTGCTTTACTTTTCGCCAAGTAGTTTGATATAAGGCTTTTTACATCCGCTTCGTTATACTTTCTTAAGTCAAAGCAGTATACCTTGTGCAAAGACTCAAGGGTATTATTTGGATTAAGAGTTTCAATATTTCTTTCAATTGATAATATACCATAATGATTAAAGGTAACAGTGAAATCTATTATGGCAATGCAGTCTTTTCTGTATTCCTCACCGCCTTTAGGCAAGCCAATAAACACGCTGCTGTCTTTAATTTCATTTATGCTATTTCTGATTATAGAATTAATCTTTTTCTCATAATCAGAATTTTTAATTCCAGCTATTACTGGATAGTGTATCCAGAGGTTTCCTATATCTCGTTTATAAACTTCTCCCCTTGTAGCAACAAAAATATTGTTGTTTCTTATAAAGAATTCTGAACGAAGCTGAGTTTTTCTTTGCGTTGATGAGTACCTGTCTGCTACATCAACATAATCATCAATTTCAGACAGGGGTACTTTAACAGAACTTCTTTCATAAAACCCCTTTTCTCCTTTATGGAAAACCATATACAGATCAGAGCCTGAAAGCACAAAGTTTTGGTCAGAATCTATGGTTTTAAAGGGTTCCTTTAGCAAATACTCTTCAGATATATCTTCGCCAGCAATACCTTCAACTACTTTTCTGTTTAACAAGGCTACATAATCTGTTCCTTCAGTAAAAATATCCTTTAAAGATAATTTTGTTCCATCTGTCAGTCTATATAATAATCCAAATTTTGGTGGAGTATAGTAGCCCCGTATGCTTATGGAAAGAAGATTATTTGCGTTTAATTCAACCCCACATTCAGCAAAGACCATTTGTTCACTGTCTTGTTCTGCTATAAAGTTTTTAACCTCTTTATCTACATCAGCGTGGATATTTTTATTAATTTTATCTTCTAAGGCTTTATCGCTAAGTCCTTTAATTTGTGGTAGAAATATTTGAATTTCACCTTTTTCAGTAGAAATAGATTTATTATTATATTTTATTTCAATTCCGTTTGTAAGGAGATATTGAGTCTTATTAGCTTTTTTAACCAGCTTTATGTCTTTTAAGGATACCTGCTGTTGTGGGCTTGAATAAGCTGAAGCTTCTGCATTGCTTATACTGTTCACCGATGGAGAAGTATGAATAGGCTTTGGTTCATCTCTATTGACTCTACTGCAGCCGCTTAAGAAGATACTGAAAAAAAGCACAACTAGAAACATAAGCCTTCTCATACTTACTTCACCTCTAAGGGAACATAGCCTGAAGCTTCTGCAAGCTTCTGACCATCCTTGCTAAGTAGCCATTCCAAAAGTTTTCTGGCAGGAGCTTCTGAAGGAGCTTTTTTATTTAAAACTGCGTAATAGCAAGTAGAATAAGGATATTTTCCAGAAGCTATGGTTTTATTTTCAGGAAATACTCCATCAACTGCAATAAGCTTTATAGTATCTCTGTTATACATTGTTTTCGCATAGTAAAAAACAGAGTAACCTAGAGCTTTCTCTGAGTTGTCATACTTTGCTATGCTTTCAATTAGTCCATCCATTCCATACACTATGGTCTTAGGAGAGTTTATCATAGCAGTATCCTTCATTACAAGCTGCTGCATAAGAGTTTGACTTCCTGAGTTCGATTCCCTTTGATAAGCGATAAGCTCCTCATCAGCGCCGCCAACTTCCTTCCAACTTTTTATTTTGCCTTGGTATATAGCCTTGATTTGGTTTTGAGTAAGTGAGTTTACAGGATTTTTCGTATTTACTAAAAATACAAAACCTTCCTTTACAATTGGAATAACCTCAAGTTCTATCTTAGCGTCTTTAGCTAAAGCAAGTTCTTCCTTTGAAGGCTCAGTAACAAGAATCATATCTGCTTTTCCATTTATTAAGTTTACATAGGCATCGTGAGTTGTATTGTGTTTAATAAATTTTGAGGCTTCCTCCTTGGAAATTTGAAGAATACTTGAAGCTAGAGCTTCTGATAAAGGAATTGTTGCTGTAGAACCGTCAATTTTAGGATAGGTTTCTTTTGTAAAGCCAGGCCTTATAATTTCTTTTGTGCTTGAGGCTGCAGGTGTTGAAGGATTAACAGGAATGTTTTTAGGGTTATCCTTTGTTAAATTGTTGGAGCTGCAGCCATATAGCAAGATATGTGCAGCCAACAGAGCTACAAAAAAACTTTTTTTCATAGATAATACCTCATATCTAATTGATATTTATTTAACTATAGTAAAATTATACCATATATTTTAGAAGCAATACATAAGTGTATGGAAAATCCATTAAGCGATAAATTTTTTTATTTTAAGAGTTTAAATTACTAAACGATTATTCTTGTAGAAAAAAATCAGATTTGATAAAATTATAAGTAAGAAAAGCTAGCTTTTTAAATAGCATATTGCTTTGACTGGAGATGTTTTATGGAAACTTATAATATGAAACATAGTGATAACAAAGTTTCAAACTGGAGCAGGATAGAAGAAATTGATAAATTGAATACTTGCGCTGAAGAGGTAATAAGGATTACCCCTTTAAAAACTATTGAATTATCTGATAGGGCTTTAGAGCTTTCACAAGAGCTACATTACGCTAGAGGAATTGCTAAAAGCTTATTAAATATTGGAAAAGCTTCATATGCTGTTGGAAATTTTGAAAAAGCAATAAGTTGTTTAATGGATGTACTACAGATTGCAGAAGATGAAAACTTTAATAAGTATGAAGCAGATACACTAAATGCTTTGGGTAACGTTAACCTTGACCTGACTAACTACAGTGTAGCTCTAGAGTATTATATGAAGTCTTTGGAAATTATGAGGCAGGGTGGGTTTGAGAGGGGCGAATCCAGCGTATTAAACAATATTGGCGAAATTTATAAAGAACTGAAGAATTACCAAGAGGCACTAAAATACTATTATCAGAGTCTTGAAATATGCAATTTGATAAGTGATGAAAATGTTAAATGTGTTTTACTTCAAAATATTGGAGAAGTTTACTATTACTTAAATGATTATGATTTAGCGAAGGAATATACAGAGAAAAGTTTGAATATGTCCTGCAAGATTAAAGATAAAATGGTTGAAGCAGCGTGTCAGCACCTTCTTGGTAAAATTGCCCGCAATCAAGGTGATACAGAGAAGGCTTTAAATTTATTTTTAAAAAGCTTGGATATTAGTAAAGCTGTAGGAGAAGTTAATTTTATAATAAGCAAGATGATAGATATTCATAAACTGTTGGAACAAAAGGGTAATAATGATGAAGCTATTGAGTATTTGCAAAATGCGCTAGTTTTAGCCCAAGATGTGAATTCTAAAGATATAATAAAAATATATTCATATCTAGCCCAAATTCATGAGAAGATAGGACAGCTTGACAAGGCTTTGAACTATTATAAAAGGTTTCACGATTCAGAAAGAAATAGTTCAAACGATGATATTTCACATAAATTAAAAAATATTACACTTCAATTTAAAATAGAGCAATCTCATCAGGAAAAAGAAATATACCGACTTAGAAACGTTGAATTGAAAGAAAAAACACAGGCCCTAGAGAAAAAGACAGCAGAACTTATGGAATCCTATCATAATATGAAGACCGTAAGTGAAATAGGGCAAAGCATTACTTCTACACTAGATTTTGAAAAAATTTTAGATTTAGTATATGAGAGTGTAAATAGTTTAATGCCAGCTGATGTTTTTGGAATTGCGTTATATCGCGAAAATACTGGTGATATTGAATACAGCTTATTTATTGAGGATTCTAAGAGAAATCCTGTGTATACTAACAAAATTGATAGCAAAGATAATTGGGCTTCCTGGTGTATTCTAAATAAGAAAGAAATGCTTGTTAATGATACTGACAAAGAATATAAGCAATATATTTCAGATAGAAAAATCACTTACGGAGTTAAAATGGGTTCCATAATATACTGTCCACTAATCTTTGAAAATGAAGTATTAGGTGTAATAACAGTACAAAGCAGAGAAAAAAATGCTTACTCTCAGTACAATCTTGATACTGTAAAAGCACTTGCTTCATATATAGCTATTGCAATTAGAAACGCACAAAAATCAGCTGCTCTCGAAAAGTTAAACGAGAAATTGCTCAGTCTCTCTAATTTGGATGGATTAACGGAAATACCTAACAGGCGGTATTTTGATAAAGAAGTTGAGATCTTATGGGAAAGTACAAGAATGAGCCATCAACCTCTTTCACTTATGCTTATCGATGTAGATAAGTTTAAGGAGTACAATGACAACTATGGACACCTCGCAGGGGATTATTGTATTCAACAAATTGCAAAAACTCTTCAAACTGTGGCGGTTGAAGCAGGGGGATTTGCGGCAAGATACGGGGGGGATGAATTTGTAACAGTATTTGCAAATACATCTTCCGAAGCTGCGCTTTGTATAGCTGAAGCTGTGAAAGATTCCATAGAAGCATTAAAGATAGAACATAATTATTCCGATGTGGCGGATCATGTAACCTTAACTGTTGGTATTTCTACTCTCATACCTAGGGAGGATTTATCGATAAACTGTTTAACAGATTTTGCTGACAAAGCTTTATATTCTGCAAAACAAAAGGGCAGGAATACTATAGTAAAATATTAATATATAAATATTCAAATGTTTCTGAGATAAAATTATCCTAAGTGCAAAATTATTAAGATTTTGCACTTTTTTTATTATTAAGGTTTTGTTTAAAAGAACACCAAAAATACACGAAATACACTAAAAAAACTTGGGTGTAAACGTTCATTAACTTATAATTGAACTAAGTAATATTGAAGGAGGACATGACAATGAAGCTTATAAATAATGCTATAGCTGGAACTTTAGAATCCAGTGACATCCAAATAATCATTGAGCCAAAAGCTGAAGCAGGAATAGAGATAGAATTAAAGAGCAGCGTTGAAAAGCAATTTGGAAGACAAATAAGAAAGGTTATAACAGAAACCTTGGACAGCTTAAAGATTGAGAATGCAAGAGTAATAGCTACAGACAAAGGTGCTTTAGACTGCACAATAAAGGCTAGAGTTCAGGCTGCAGCTCACAGAGCAGCAGGAGTTAAAGAAAAGTTTGATTGGGAGGTAATGTAGTTATGGAAAGATTAAGAAGAACCATGATGTTCCTTCCAGCAAGCAATCCTGCAATGGTGAAGGATGCTTATATATATGGGGCAGACTCCATTATGTTTGACCTTGAAGATGCTGTAGCTGTAACAGAGAAGGATTCAGCTAGATTCTTAGTTTACAATGCATTGAAGACAATTGACTATGGCAATACAGAGCTAGTTGTTAGAATAAACCCATTAGATGGTCCTTTTGGAAGAGATGATATCGAGGCTGTTGTTAGAGCAGGTGTAGATGTTATAAGACTTCCTAAAACAGAAAGAAAAGAAGATATACTAGAAGTTGAAGCTGCTATTGAAGAAGTAGAAAGAAAGTGCGGAAGAGAAATTGGAAGTACTAGAATGATGGCTGCTATTGAAAGTCCTATAGGAGTTATAAATGCTTATGAAATTGCTACCGCAAGTAAAAGACTTATCGGTATTGCTATAGGAGCTGAGGACTACGTAACAAACATGAAGACTAAGAGATATGCAGACGGAATGGAACTTTTAGGAGCAAGATCTCAAATTGTTATTGCAGCAAGAGCAGCAGGAATTTATGCTTTAGATACAGTTTATACAGAAGTTGATAATGAAGAAGGCTTCAGAAGAGAAGTAGAACTTATAAAACAGCTTGGTTTTGATGGTAAATCAGTTATAAACCCAAGACAAATTCAGCCTGTTCATGATATTTATACACCAAGTGAACAAGAAATTAAGAAGTCTATCACTATCGTTAGAGCTGCTAAAGAAGCAGAAGAAAAGGGCCTTGGAGTAATATCTGTAAACGGAAAAATGGTAGATAAGCCTATTGTAGACAGAGCAGAGAGAGTACTTCAATTAGCAGCCGCTGCAGGCGTTTATAAGGAAGATTAAGCAACGGGTAGACTAGCCTAATGGAACCGGCCATTTCAGGCTGCCCATTGTTCCGAGGAATGAAATGAGGAGGAAGAAATAAATGCGTAATAGTATCGGTAGAGAAATTCCACAAGAAATATTAAATGGAAAAAGACTTTTCGAAGGTGAATTTGCATTTGAAGGAGAAGTTGTAAAAGCAACTCCTAAAATAAAGCCAGTAAAGCCAGGTGAAACAAAACTTTTAAACAGCATTGAAGAAGCTGTTGTAAAGAGCGGTTTAAAGGATGGAATGACAATATCCTTCCATCATCATTTTAGAGAAGGTGATTATATCCTTAACTCAGTTGTGGATATAATTGCAAAGCTTGGAATTAAGGATTTAACTCTAGCTTCAAGCTCACTAGCAGGTGTACACAAGCCACTTATAGAACATATTAAAAATGGAGTAATTACAAAAATTACGACAAGTGGTTTAAGAGGTGCTTTAGCAGAAGCAATCTCCAGTGGAATACTGAAGGAGCCAGCAATCATAAGATCCCACGGTGGTAGAGCAAGAGCAGTAGAAGCAGGAGAAATCAAGATAGATGTTGCTTTCCTAGGTGCACCAGCAGCAGATGAATATGGAAATGCAAGCGGAACAAGAGGAACAGCAAATTGCGGTTCATTAGGATATGCAATGGTGGATGCTCAGTATGCAGACAAAGTTGTTATATTAACAGATACATTAGTAGAGTTTCCAAATATGCCTGCAAGCATCAACCAAACTTATGTTGATTATGTAGTGAAGATTGATTCAATCGGAGACCCTAAGGGAATAGCTTCAGGTGCTACAAGATACACTAAGAATCCAAAGGAACTTTTAATAGCTGATTATGCAAGAAAGGCAATAGTAAATTCACCATATTTTAAGGATGGATATTCATTCCAAACAGGAACTGGTGGATCTGCTCTAGCTGTAAGCAGATTCTTAAGAGATGAAATGATAGCAAGAAACATTAAAGCTAGCTTTGCTTTAGGTGGAATAACTAAACCAATAGCTGAAATGCATGAAGAAGGCTTAATTAAACATGTTTATGATGTACAGGATTTTGACTTGGTTGGAGCAGCTTCAATTGCAAAAAATCCAAACCATCATGAAATAGACGCTTCTTTCTATGCAAACCCACATAATAGAGGCTGCATAGCTAACAAGCTTGATGTTGTTGTTTTATCAGCGCTAGAAATAGATACAGATTTTAATGTAAATGTTATGACAGGTTCGGATGGAGTTTTAAGGGGGGCGTCAGGCGGACACTGCGACGTAGCTGCATCTGCGAAGTTAACTGTTATAGTTACTCCATTAATTCGTGGAAGAATACCTTGTGTAGTTGAAGAAGTAAACACTGTTATTACACCAGGCTCAAGCATTGATGTAGTAGTTACTGATGCTGGAGTAGCAGTAAACCCAAAAAGAACAGACTTAATAGAAGCTTACAAAGCAGCAGGAATTCCACTTGTAACTATTGAACAATTAAAGGAAAAGGCTTACAATATAGTAGGAGTTCCAGACAAGATAGAGTATGAAGATGAAGTTGTTGGTATCATCGAGTACAGAGACGGAAGTGTTATAGACGTTGTAAGAAAAGTAAAATAGGATGGTGATTATAAGTGAGCGAGTACTTTAAGGGAGAGGAGCAGAGTCTTCAGGATATATTGGAAGCAAGGGATATGAGAGTGGAATTTCAGGAGTATTTATTAAACAAATACAAAATGACTATCGTATCCTATAAGTTAAATATACCAGGCCCTGTAAAGTACAGCTTACTTATAAAGCAAATCTTTGATGCAGGCTTAGAAGCTTTTAAGCAGAAGCTTTCAGAAGCCTCTATAGATATAATTTTTGAAAAGGTATGGTATAAAAACAGCGGGCCAGAGTACTTTGCTGTTTTTAATATTATTCCGGTAAAATTGAAGCAACTTACAACTTCAATTGAAGAGAACCATGCTTTAGGAAGGCTTTATGACTTTGATGTTGTAAAGGCTGATGGAACTCAGGTTTCAAGACAGGAGCTTGGAATCGGGCAAAGAAAATGCTTATTGTGTGAGAACAGTGCTTTTGAGTGCGGCAGGTCGAGAAGACACGAGGTAAGTGCATTACTCGCTCATATCGAAGCAACAACAGCAGAATATTTTAAATTGTGATGGCTTAATTATCTCGCAGCCTAAAAAGTTAACAATTCAACTTTTTTTAAATATAACTTTTTAACAAGTTAAATTGTTTAACTTATAGGGAAATGAGAGGGTTGTCATAAATCTAAAGGAGGTTATAATATTGAATCCAATAAAGATTACGGAAACAGCACTTAGAGATGGACATCAGTCTCTTATTGCCACAAGACTTAAGACGGAAGAAATACTTCCTATCTTAGAGAAAATGGATAACGCTGGATATTATTCATTGGAAGTTTGGGGAGGAGCAACCTTTGATGCTTGTCTTCGTTTCCTAAATGAAGATCCATGGGAAAGATTAAGAGAAATTCGTAAAAGAGTTAAAAATACTAAGCTTCAAATGCTTCTAAGAGGTCAAAACCTTTTAGGGTACAAGCATTATGCTGATGATGTAGTAGAAGAGTTTATTAAAAAATCCGTTGAAAACGGAATTGATATAATAAGAGTTTTCGATGCATTAAATGATTTAAGAAATCTTGAAACCTCAATAAAAGCAATTAAGAAAGCAGGAGCTCACTGTCAGTGTGCAATAAGCTACACAACCAGCAGAGTTCATACAATAGAGTACTTTGTAGAGCTTTCAAAGAAGATGGAAGCCCTAGGTGCAGATTCAATCTGCATAAAGGATATGGCTGGTATACTAACTCCACATTCAGCCTATGAGCTTGTTAAGAAGCTAAAGGAAGCAGTAAGCATTCCAATAGAGCTTCATACACACAGCACAAGCGGTATAGCTTCAATGACTTACCTAATGGCAGTTGAAGCTGGAGTTGATATAATTGATACAGCAATATCACCATTTGGAGAAGGAACTTCACAGCCAGCAACAGAATCAATGGTTGTAACCCTTAAAGAAGGAAACCGTGCTCCAGAAATGGATGTAGAGTTATTAGGTGAAATAGCAGATTACTTCAAGCCAATTAAGGAGAAGTACAGAAAAGCAGGAATACTAGACCCTAAGGTTATGGATGTTGAACCAAAAACCTTATCCTACAAGGTTCCAGGAGGAATGCTTTCAAACCTTTTATCACAGCTTAAGACTCAAAAGGCTGAGCACCAGTATGAGGAAGTGCTAAAGGAAGTTCCAAGAGTTAGAGAAGATTTAGGCTTCCCGCCACTTGTTACTCCACTTAGCCAGATGGTTGGAACACAGGCAGTGTTTAACGTACTTACAGGCGAAAGATATAAGATGGTTCCTAAGGAAATCAAGGAATACGTTAAGGGGCTTTACGGAGCTTCACCAGCACCAATCAGCGATGATATTAGAAAGAAAATAATCGGTGATGAAAAAGTTGTAACAGTAAGACCAGCTGATCTTCTGCAGCCAGAGCTTGACAAATATAAAGCTGAAATTGGGGAATTGGCAACATCAATGGAGGATGTATTATCCTACACACTATTCCCACAGGTTGCTAAGAAGTTCTTTGAATACAGACTAAATGGTTCAGCAGTAACTGAGGCTGATGATAATAAAGACGAAGTACATCATATTTATGTAACTATGTAAGCAAGACTACCCATTGCACCGAACAACGGAGGTGAAAAAATGTCACTAAAAGACACATTGTTAAAAATATTTAATAGATATGAAGAGCCTGAGGAAGCTGTCGAAGAAAGCACACAGATTCAACAGGGATCTCTTGAAATTGATGAAGAGGATAGACTAGTGGTGGCTCTAGCAGCTTCAATTATGGCTGGTAAGGACAAGCCGGATTCTCATTACCATATTTCGAGTATTACAAGAATTAAGTAATTGATATTAGGGGCTTAACAATTAATAATTGTTAAGTGCAAAAAAGGAATACTAGGAGGATTAGAGAATATGAAAAAATATGTGATAAAGTTAAATGATAAGGTTTATGAAGTCGAAATGGAAGAAGTAACTGCTGAAACATCAGCTGCTATAACAACGGCAGCAAAGTCAGCTCCAAAAACTTCACCAGCTCCAGCTGCTGCGCCAGTTTCAGGTGGAGAAAAGGTTGATGCTCCAATGCCAGGAAATATTGTTAGTGTTAATGTTAAAGCTGGAGATGTAGTTAAAAAGGGTCAAGTATTGCTAGTATTAGAAGCTATGAAAATGGAGAATGAAATTGTTTCACCTGTTGATGGAAAGATTGCTTCAGTAGGTGTTGCAAAGGGAGATGCTGTAAGTACAGGAGATTTTCTTGTTCAATTTGCATAATAAAAACTTAAGGAGGTTAAAGGTCTAAATGACCTTTAACGAGTAATCAGCGAGCGGAGCGAGTGATCTTTGATTACTCAGTGTTTCCGACAAAAAGGAGGAAAATTATACAATGGATTTTTTACTTGATGGCATTATGGCTATTACAGCTAAGCAACTAGTAATGTGGCTTATTGGTGCAATACTTATTTATTTAGCTATAGCAAAGGATTTTGAGCCAGCATTATTATTACCAATGGGATTTGGAGCAATATTAGTTAATATACCTTTTTCTGGAGCAATAACTCAAACACTTAATGGAACCGAGATGGAAGGAATACTGGACTTTCTTTTCCATGGAGGAATAGCAACAGAAATGTTCCCACTGCTTTTATTTATAGGTATAGGAGCAATGATAGACTTCGGACCACTTTTGTCCAACCCTTTCATGCTTTTATTCGGAGCAGCAGCTCAGTTTGGTATATTCTTTACAATCTGTGCAGCAGCACTTTTAGGCTTTGACATGAAAGATGCAGCTTCAATAGGTATTATAGGAGCAGCAGACGGTCCTACTTCAATATTTGTAGCTAACTACTTTAATAGTAAATATATAGCACCTATAGCAGTAGCAGCATATTCATATATGTCACTTGTACCAGTAATTCAGCCATTTGCTATAAAGCTGGTTACAACTAAGAAAGAAAGAATGATAAGAATGCCTTACAAGCCTTCTAGCATATCAAAGAAAACTAAGATATTTTTCCCTATAGTAGTTACTGTAGTTGCAGGACTTATAGCTCCAACTTCTGTAGCACTAATAGGATTCTTAATGTTTGGTAACTTAATAAGAGAATGTGGAGTTCTAGAGAGACTATCCAAAACTGCACAAAATGAACTTGTTAATATCATAACTTTATTACTAGGAATAACTATTGCTTCTACTATGAGAGCTGAAGAATTTGTAAGCTTACAAACATTAATGATAATTGGTCTTGGACTTGTTGCATTTATTTTTGATACAATCGCAGGATGTTTATTTGCGAAGTTCTTAAATCTTTTCTTAAAGAACAAAGTAAATCCAATGGTTGGCGCTGCAGGAATTTCAGCCTTCCCTATGTCTTCAAGAGTAATTCAGAAGATGGCACAAAAAGAAGACAATCAAAACTTTATATTAATGCATGCTGTTGGAGCTAATGTTGCAGGACAGATAGCTTCAGTTATAGCTGGTGGATTAATACTAAATCTAATATAATTTTAGGCAGGTGGAATATATGAATAGCGCAGTAATGGCAAACTTTAAGACATCATTAGGTGTTTTAGTATCAGGTATGGCTGGAATTTTCGTAGTATTAATTGCAATATATCTTTTGATCAAGTTATTAATATTTGCATTCCCAGAGCCAAAATCAAAATCAAAATAATTTAAATGCTAAGTAATATAAAGCTATTAGAAGCTGTAGGTGCGGTTTAATGTGTATAAACCCATCTACAGCTTTTACTTTTTATGAACAAATATTTCTTTGAATAGAGATACATATACAGAATGTTTTTCAAAAAGGCAGAGGTTATAGCTGCTCAAGCAGAAAAATTAAGGCTTATCTTAAGACTTAATAAATTATGGAATAATTGCCACTAAAATCATAGTGTAATAATCTTGTGATGGATAATAATAATAGTACAAACAACAATTATTACATAATAAAAACAAAGGAGGACATCGATATGTCAAACAGAAGTAATAGAGTATTAGTACCACAAGCTAAAGAAGGATTAAACAAGTTCAAAATGGAAGCTTCAAGAGAAGTAGGAGTTAACTTAAAGGAAGGCTACAATGGAGATTTAACTTCAAGAGAAGCTGGATCAGTAGGCGGACAAATGGTTAAGAAAATGGTTGAAGCTTACGAACAAAAACTATAATAAATACTATAGTAAAAGCTAATTATGAAAAGGGGTAGTTTATCTTAAAAGAAAAACTACCCCTTTTTATTAAAAAATTTTAAAAAGTAGTTGAAAATAAAAATAAAGGTGGTAATATTTAATTAAGGACTATTTAAGGACATGATGTTAGGAGTGAAAAATTATGCCTTTTAAGGTAGCGGTAGTAGGGCCTAAAGATTTAGTGGACAAGACATTGGAGGAAGGAAAAAGGTTTAAGGATTTAGTTCTTGAACAATATATATACAAAAATGAAAGTGAGAGCATAAGGATAGCAAATAACTGTGCTAAAGAATCAGATTTAATTTTATTTACTGGACCTATACCGTACTTTATGGTTAAAAAAGCAGTAGATAAAGATATCCCAATGCTTCATATTTCCTACTCAGGTACTGCTTTTTATAGAACGTTATTTAATAATATGGAAGTTTTAAACCTAAGCTCTAAAGATATTATTAGATTTAGCATTGATACGATTCATAAAGAGAGTGTTGAGGAGATGCTTGATGAGTTAGGCTTAGATAGATATGAAATCAATGTTAAGGATTATGAAAGTTATGTTACCGCTGAGGAGTTAGTTGACTTTCATTATAATTTGTATAAAGGTGGCAAGATAGATTTTGCAATAACTTGTCTTACTTCAGCCTATGAAAAATTAGAAGAGCTTGGCGTACCAGTCTGTAGAACAGAGCCTACAAATATATCTATAAGACAGACCCTAGAACTTGCAGCCTTGGAAGCAAAAAACATTGCAGCTAGAAAAACCCAATTGTGTGCAGGAGTATTGAAAGTTTTAAATTGGAATGATTTAGATAATTACTCTCCATCAGAATATGAACAGCAAAGAATGAAATTGACTATGACCGAACTATTCATTAACTTTTGCGAAAAAATGAAAGCTTCTATGAAATTTGTTAACGAGGATGAATATAGATTTTATGCTACAAGGGGAGCGGTAGAAGCTACAACAGAAAATTATAAATTTATGCCCTTAGTACAAGAAATAAGCAACCAGCTTCCATTTAGAGTTTGTATAGGGTTAGGGTATGGATATTCGGCAAATGAGGGTGAGAAAAATAGTAATGAAGCCTTAAAGTATGCTATTAACTATAATAAGAACAGCTGCTATGTTGTGTTAGAAGATGGAAAAGTAAAAGGACCCTTGGAGCCTGGAAAATCTATTGAATTTTATTCTAAAACTGAAGAGGAAAAAATAATTAAGTTGTCTGAAAAAACAAATATTAGTGTAATGACTCTAGGAAAGATATCTGGGATAATGAAAAATTTAGACAAGGAAACTATTACAGCAAATGAAATAGCAGACAGCCTAAATATAACTCTGAGAAGTGCAAGGAGAATACTAGTAAGCCTTGAAGAAGCAGGCATAGCCTCAGCAATTGGCGAAGAACAGCCAGCTGGTAGGGGCAGGCCAAGGCAAATCTTTAAAATTTCCTTCTAAGGTTTATTTTATAATAGGATATATCTATAGGCTTATGTTACACCTAATTAGGGACTATTAAAGGACCTTGATTTAAAGTTTAAATGGAAGTGATTATAATGAAAAAGAATTTAAGAAACGAAGTTGAAAATATTATTGATAAAGTTATAAGTATCAGACGAGAATTGCATAAGTATCCTGAACCAGCTTTAAATGAACATAAGACAGCTGAATTTATTGCTAGTGTGTTGGAAAGCATGGGAGTAGATACGCAGAGAAGTATTGCAGGTACTGGAGTTGTCGGAGTAATTTTTGGAAGCAAGCCAGGAAAGACACTTGCTATTAGGGCAGATATAGATGCATTAAATATCGAAGAAAAAAATGAGATTTCTTATAAGTCTGAGAGAAAAGGATATATGCATGCTTGTGGTCATGATGGACATGTTGCAATGGCTATTGGTGCTGCAATGGTATTAAACAGCATTAAGGATCAAATCGTAGGGAATATTAAATTTATTTTTCAGCCAGCCGAAGAGCAATATGGCGGAGCTGAAAGAATGTTAAAGGAAAATGTTTTAGATATTCCAAAGGTTGATGCCATTATAGCTGCTCATCTATGGCCAGATGTTCCAAAGGGGAAAATAGGTATAAAAGAAGGATGTATTATGGCTTCTAATGATAAAATTGAAATCAAACTGTATGGGAAGAGCGCTCATGGTGCTATGCCTCATTTAGGGAAAGACGCAATAATTGCAGCAACAGAAGTAGTTAGTGCTATACAAAGTTTTATTGCTAGGGAAATAAATCCTTTAGACAGTGCTGTGGTTACAATTGGAACTTTTAATTCAGGAACAGCCTATAATATAGTTGCAAATGAGGCAATGCTTACAGGAACTGTGAGAACTATAGATAATAGAACAAGGGACTTTGCTGAAAATAGATTGAGAAAAATAGTTGAAGGTATTTGTATAGCTAGTGATGTAAGCTTCGAATTTAAATACACAAAACAATACCCGGCAACTATAAATAATCCTGAAGTAACTAGCTTCATTAGGGAAATAGGAGAAGAAGTTTTAGGTAAAGAGAATGTGTTGATGCTCACAAATCCATATATGACAGCAGAAGATTTTGCTTATTATTTGCAAAAGGTGCCGGGATGCATGTTCTTTATCGGTACTAGAGATGATGAGAATAAATTCCCTTTACATCATGAAAAGTTTAATTTTGATGAAAGAGTTTTAGGAATAGGAGTAAAATTATTAACAGCTTCTGCAATAAAATTTTTAGAGTAATAAGAGGTGGTAAAAATGAAAGAAATTTTAAAAGGAATTTTTCCAGCAGTGCCTATACCTTTCAAGAAGAACGGTGAATTAGATGAAAAGGCACAAGAGAGTTATATAGAATATATGAAAACGCAAGAAGTTTCAGGTTTTGCTGTATGGGTTCATACAGGAAGAGGGCTTCTTATAACTGAAGAGCAAAGAGAATATGTATTGAAGAGTTGGAGAGAGGCCTTTCCAGATAAATTAATTATTGCTGGTGTAGGTGCAAATATAGCAGAATGTTTAAAGTGTGATAATCCAGAAGATGAATATATAAAAAGAAGCTTAGAGATGGCCATAAAAGCTAAAGAATTAAAAGCCGACGCAGTGCTTGTTTATGCACCAAATATATTTAAGGGAAACGAAGACCTGAATAGTAAAATAGTTAGCTATCATAAAGAAATAGCAAAAGTAGGCCTTCCAGTAATATTGTTTTACTTATATGAAGAAGCTGGTGGTATATCTTACTCTAGAAATGTTTTAAGAGAACTTCTTTCAATAGAAGAAGTTATAGGAATAAAGATGGCTACCTTAGATTCTGTTATGTCATATCAAGACACTGCAGAATTCATCAAGAAGGAATTTCCTCAAAAAATGCTTATAACAGGGGAAGATAGAATGTTTGGATATACTCTAATGCGTGGAGCGCAAGGAGCATTAGTGGGATTAGGGGCTGCCTGTGGAACTTTGCAGAAGAGAATGATGGATGCATACTACAATAAGGATTTTAAGCTATTTGTTGAATTATCAGAGAAGGTTGATAAGCTTGCAGAGTGCACCTTTGTAAAGCCTATGGAAGGATATATTAAGAGAATGCTTACAGTTTTAAATCTTCTTGGAGTAATACCTAAAGAATCAACTTATGACTTATTTGGACCAATTGAAGAGCTTGATACTGAAGAAGTGAAAAAAATTGAGTCAGTGCTTAAAGAAATTGGGGAACTGTAATAAGAGTACATAGAAATAGGTAGTTTATAAGTTAAAAGAGCAGTATAGGAGAGTAAGATGAGAACTTATAATTTATTAGGAAAATTCAATATTAGGCAAAGCCTCTTAGGAAAAATACAAAAGGACTATGAAAGATTTGCAGAAGAAGGAACGCCAGATAATATAGAAGAGTACATACTAAAGGAATATAAAGTAGATATTTCTTCTAGGTATGGAAAGATGCGAATTAAGAATCCGTTTGGCATAGCTTCTGGGCAATTGTCAACTAATTTAAGTCAAATTGAATCAAGCATAAATCAAGGTATAGGTTTTATAGTTCTAAAAACAGTAATCTCACAGGATGAAGCAGGAAACTCAACTATGGATGCTTGGAAGATTAATGAGCCTAAAATGATAGTTGAAGAAATTTTGAGCAAGAGAGGAGAAAAAGGTAATACAGTTACTTGGAAGGGTAGAGGTTGGCATAAGAGCTTTGAAGATTACCTAGAATTTATGGCACAAAGTCTAAAACTAGGGAAAACAAAGAATATTCCTATAATACCTTCCTGTAAATTTAATCTCCCAGCTAGTAAAGAAGAGGCATTTAATGAAGCTGAATATGCTTATACCATCAAAAAGCTTTTTAAAGTATGGAATGAAAATACAGATAGCTGTCCTATGCATCTAGAAAAAGATTTTAGTCCAACCTTAGCTGGCTCAGACATGAGTAAGAATAAAGAGACTATATTATGGTGGCTTAATAAAGTTCCAACTATAATCAAAAAATTTGCAGAAAAAGAGCAGTTATATTTAGGAGTAAAACTTATGAATGCAGCTTTTGAGGATGACTTTCAGCTTGAACTCTTAAAAGCTATAATGTGCAAAGAAGATAGTAATGTGGATTATCTAATATGTTTTAACAGATTATTTGATTTTGGGAAGATATTTGAGGGGAAAAAAGGTGTAGCTTATGGTGGCTTTGATTTAAGTGACAGAAATCTTAAAGCTTTGACTGAAATTAGAGTATTAGAGCAAGCTTCAGGTGTAGAAGTGAAAAATATGCCTATAAGTGCAACAGGGAATATTCAATCAGGAAGAATGATGCTTGAATATGCTTTAAGAGGCTGTGAAAATGGTCAGCTTCATACCTATTTTCAAGTCCCAGATAAAAATTACAAAATGAAAAAGGGTGGAAGAATTTCAAAAGCAATGCATGAACTCATATTTAATCCACAAGATGGGCTTTTAGCTGGTTTAATATATTTAAATGAAAAAGGTCTTCTTGAAAATCAGAAAGATATAATCAAGTTTTATGATGTAGTAGAGCTTTATAAAAAGCATAACCTATTTGATAATTGGGATGGTGACATTATATGATAGATGAAAGTGCAATTATAGACAGTATAGAACTGTATGAAATAAAAATACCTTTAAAGGAACCTTTTCAAATAAGCGGTGGTGTATCGTATTTTAGGAGTTCGTTAATAGTAATCTTGAATAGCGGACATATTAAAGCATACGGCGAAGCGGCGCCCTTTGATGAGCCGTATTATTCTTCAGAAACAATATCTTCTGTAAAGGCTTTATATCACGATCTGCTTTTTAAAAGAATTGTAGGTAAAAAAATAAAATCCATTGAGGATATTAATGATATTTTGAGTTTAGGGGTTAGAGGAAATAATTTTGCAAAAGCAGGAATAGAAAATGCTTATTGGGATCTTATTTGTAGAAAAAACAATATAACTATGAAGGAACTAATTATTTATAAACTAAAGCAAATGAAGGTAGAGGACAGATTCCTTCAATCCAAAGGCTATATTGAGTCAGGGGTTTCTGTTGGTATACCAGTTGATAACAGTATAGATACTTTAAAGAAATGGATAAGAGAATATCTGGAACAAGGCTATAGAAGAATTAAAATTAAGGTTAAGCCAGGATGGGATGTAGAGGCTTTAAAGGCAGCGAGAGAAGTAACAGGAGAGTTCCCATTATGGATTGATGCCAACTCTTCCTTTGATTTTGATACTCATAGTGAATTATTTAGTCAGATGGATAAATACAGATGCTTATTTTATGAGCAGCCCCTTCACCATGATGATATACTTGATCACGCAAAGCTGTGTAAGTTAGTGAGAACTCCAATATGCTTAGATGAATCTCTAAAATCTTTAAAAGTTGCAAAGCAGGTATTAGAAGTTAAAGCATCGAATATATGGAACATAAAAATACAGCGTATAGGAGGACTTTTAGAAGGACTTAAAATTTACAAGCTAGCAGTTGAAAATGATATTAAATTATGGGGGGGAACAATGCCAGAATCAGGTATTGGTGCAATACCAATTCTTACATTAGCTAGCTTTGAAGGCTTTAAGTTTCCCGCAGATGTTGAAGCTAGCGAGAGATGGTATGGAGCTGATAATGACCTAATTGAACTTCACATGAGTAAAGATGGAAAGATTGTGGTGCCCCTAAGTGTAGGGATAGAAAATATGATTAATAAATATAACTTCGAAAAATATGGAAGACTAATTGAAAAAGTGAGCTAGCAGAATTTCATATTTATACAAATTTAATAGGACACTGAGGAACCTTGACAAATTAAGATTCACCAGTGTCCTTGTTTTTTATACAGCTAATATTCTAGAATTGAAAACGTCTATATGTTATAATTAAGCAAACTAAGGATATTAGATTTAGGGGGAACTATGAAAAAAAGTATCAGAGATATATTTAAATTTAAATCTCTTTTTTCAAGGTTAATGCTTAGCTTTTTAGTTATAATTTTTATATCTTCTTTACTTCATTTTTTTTCATATGTTTTGTATAAAAATTACATTAAAAAAGAATTGATAAATAATTCAAATCAGAGAGTAGAAGTTTTAGCTAATAAGTTAAATATGAGCTTTGAGCAGATTCAAAATAATTTGTTAAGAATATATATGGAAGATGACTTTAAAGCTATTGCGAATAATGAAACCTTATCAAATTATCAAGAAAAGCTTATTATAGATAGACTAAGTGGATATACAAACTTTAACAAAAATATTAAAAATATTTTTATAGTAAGAGAAAACTCTGATTTGATTTTGACTTCCGAAGGCAGCTATGATAGAAGGAAATTTTTTAACACATTTTATAATAGTGGAATATATAATGAGGAATTCTGGCTGAAAGAAAGTAGTAAAAATTTTTACAACGGATTTTATAGGACAGTAGATTTTATTGACAGCAGCAATCCAAACCAAACAACAAAAATGTTTCTTATGCCTGTAGCTTTTAAGCAAGTTAATAATTCAAGATTTATAATGGTAGCATTAGTAGATATTGACTCTATCATAAAGGCTAACGAAAATGAATTTTCAAATGATTTTTATATCTATAATAAAAGCAGTGAAATTATCTATGCAAAATCTCAAAACAGAGTTTTAGATATTGATATTCAAAAGCTGACTGGAGTAGATAAACAAAAGCAAGGTTATATATTTTCAAATAAATCCTCTATAGAGGGAATAACTTATGTAAAGTATATGCCAACTAAAGATATGAACAGCCTTATGCTAAAAGTTAACATTTTATTTGTTTTTATTACTATTAGTACTGTTTTGATAAGTTTATCTATATCATTTATTATTTCAAATAGATTCAGTAAACCAGTTACAAGCATTATAGACTTTATAGAAAACATATCAGAGCAAAGATCAAATAATAATAACTTAGAAGAGTTTCAGTTTATTCGAAGCAATATTGAAGATATAATTACTCAAAATTCAAACTACAACAAAGAAATTAATAAGAAAAATTCAATGCTTGAAAGCTTATTCTATTTTTCTAAGATAAAAAATATTTATATGAACCTAAGCGAAGCAAAAGATCAAATGATAATTGAACAGGATTATATCCTCGTTGGATTTAGAGTGCATTTTAAAAAAAGGTATTATGAGGTAGTTAACATAGAAGCTAGTAAGATTACTTTTAGTATAGCTCAACTAACTAAAGGTTATATTACTGACCATATAAGCAATGTAGCTGTGTTTCAATCTCAGGATGACGAATTTATATTAGTAATTCAAACTGATAAGACAGATTCCGATATCAAAGATATAATAAGCAGGATTTTATCATGCTTGGGATATGAGGATGAATATATTTTCTTTACAGTTGCTATTAGTAAGTTGTGTAATGATGTTGCTGAATTTGATAAATGTTATGTGAGTATTAATGATATTATAAAATACAGACAGCCTATAGAAAGCAATCAGATTTTAGAAGTGAATAAAATAAACATGCAAAAGGAAGAGAAGTTTCACTTCCCGCTAAGGCAAATTGAACAGCTTACCGAAGCATTAAACAACTGTAATTTAGAGGAAGCTTTAAAGAGGTTAAGCGAAGTATTAGGATACAACAAAAAAGGAAAAGTAAATCAAATTTATATTAGCGTAATATTCAATGAGATTATAAATAGGTGTATTACAGCGATAAATAGCGTTGAAGAAGCAACTGTAAATATAAACATTGCACAGATACAAAATAAAGCGAGCAAGTTTTATAGCATTGACCAATATAAAAAGTTATGCGAGGAAATTATTAATCTAGCAATTGAGACCTGTAAACTAAAGGAAAACAAAAAAGATTACATTGTTGATTTTATTCTAGAATATATACATCTTCATTATAATGAAGATATATATCTAGAACTATTTGCTGACAGGCTTAATTTAACTAAAGAGTATATTTCGCAATACTTTAAGAATAAAATGGGTATAAACTTAGTAAATTATCTAAATGAGTTTAGGATAGAAAAAGCGAAGAAGCTTTTATCTGAAACAAGCTTAAGTATTAATGAAGTAGCTCAGAATGTAGGTTATAATACACCTAATAGTTTTAGCAGGATATTTAAGCAATATGTTGGAAAATCGCCTAGAGAATATAGGCAGGAAGCAAGTATATAAGGTTATATTAGTTAGAAAGGCGTACTATGAGCAATAGTACGCCTTTTAGATTTAGACTTAACAAAAATTAATATAACTATCAAATATTAATATTTTTAATTTATGTTAGGCTTATTAATAATGGAAAATTGAAAACGTTGTGCAAGAGATGTTAACCTAAAATCACAAAATACCCTCACCTAAAAGGCCAGGGTAGTAAAAAAATAAGGGGGAAAAATAATGAAAAGACGAATGCTTTCAACATTACTAGCAGCAGTTTTAGTAACTTCATTAGCAACTGGATGTACTAAAGGTAAAAATGTTGTAAATGAAAATCCAGCTCAGACAGGAGGAAAATTATTTAAGGATGCTGTTACTTTTGAAATGATGGTGCAGAGTAATCCAACCTTCCCATATCAAAAAGAATGGTATATTGAAAATGCTATTGCTGAAAAGACAAATGTAAAATTTAATGTAATTCCAGTATCAACAAATTATGCAGAGAAAATCAATATGACAATGGCTTCTGGAACTATACCAGATTTAATGTATACCATTGGATTAGATGTATCACATAGATATGGGACTCAAGGCGCTTTTGTAAATGTTCTAGATCATTTAGACAAGCTTCCTAATTTTAAAAAGTGGATGGAAAAGAACAAAGAATATGTAGCAAATTATCTTTCTGCAGATGGCAAGCTTTATTTATTTCCAGAGCAAGGTATTGCAGAAACTAACAGAAGAGGGTGGCTCTACAGAGAGGACATATTCAAGAAGAATAATATAGCAATTCCTAAAGATGATAAGGAACTTTATGATGCGTTAAAAAAGCTTAAAGAACTTTACCCAAAAAGCTATCCATATAATTTTAGAGAAGGCCTAGAACAACTTGCTATGATAGCTCCAAGCTGGGGAACAGATTATGGAATGTATTACGACAGTAGCAAAAAAGAATTTAGATATGGACCAATAGAAAACAATTTTAGAGATATGATAGCTTTCTATAACAAGCTTTATACAGATGGATTAATACCACCAGATTTCTTATCACAAAATACAAAGGCTTGGCAGGATGCTATATCTACGAATTCTGCATTTGTTACTATAGACTATATATCAAGAATAGACTTTTTTAATAGTTCACTTAGAAAAGATAACCCTCAATTCTCATTAGCTTATATGGCACCATCAAAGGGTGGAGCTAATGGAGTTGACAAAATGGCACCTTCAGCTGTAAATGTGGCAGGTTATAATGTAGCTGCAAATTCAAAGAACTTGGAACAATTACTTAAGTACTGTGATTGGATGTATACTGACGAAGCTAAGCAGCTAATGAGCTGGGGAGAAGAAGGAAAAACTTATAAGAATGAAAATGGAAAGAAAAATTTTATAGATGCTGCAGATATTACAAGCGTAAGAAAGAAATATGGTCTTTCAACAAATGGTTTCTATCTATTAACAGATTTCTCATCTCATATGTCAACCTTTAGTGAAGAGTTAAATAAAGGTATTGAGGAGAGTAGAAAGTATGATTTACCTGCAAGACCTAATGTTGCCCTTAATGATAAAGAAAGAGAAGTTGCTCAAACCGCTGGTGTAAGCATAGATAAGTTTATGAAACAGGAAATTTCAAAGTTTATACTTGGAACAAGACCGATGAGTGAATGGGATAAGTATGTTCAGGAAGTAGAAAAACTAGGCATAAAGCAATTAGTTGATACTTATAAGACAGCTTATGGCAGGCAATTAAGCAACAGCAAATAATTTTTGTTATAAAGCAGATATCGGTACAAAAACCGATATCTGTTGTACAATGTGGCAAATTTAAGACTGTAGATTGGAGGATATGATGGAAGCAAAGGTTAAGTTGAATTCTAAAACTAGAAGAAAGCAGGGTATGGATAAACATAAGTTGAATTTTAAAAACAAGATAAGTAGATTTGTAAAAGATTTTAATAACAGCAAGTATCTGCTGCTTTTATTTTTGCCTTGTCTTATATATTTCATTTTATTTAGATATGTTCCGATGTGGGGAGTACTGGTAGCTTTTAAAGATTTTCAAGTTTTTAAGGGATTTGCTGCTAGTAAGTGGGTTGGATTTAAATACTTTACAATGTTTTTTAAGTCACCTGATGCTGTTATTATTATAAAAAATACACTCTTATTAGGTTTACAGACATTATTAGTTACTTTCCCTATACCTATAATATTTGCACTAATCTTAAATGAAGTTAAAAGCAGTAAATACAAAAAACTTGTGCAGACAGTAAGCTACATGCCTCACTTTATTTCCCAAGTAATTATAGTAAGTATGGTAATGATGTTTCTGTCTCCAACTCATGGTATTGTAAATACTGTAATTGAAGCTCTCGGAGGAACAAAAATAAACTTTATGGTAGAAGCAGGATGGTTTAGACCCCTGTATATAATTTCTGAAGTATGGCAGGGAATGGGATGGGGAGCTATTATTTACCTAGCCGCCTTAACAAGTGTTGATCCACAGCTATATGAAGCAGCAATAATTGATGGAGCAAATAGATGGAAGCAGACTTTGTATGTAACTCTTCCAAGCATAATACCTACGATTATAACAATGTTCTTATTAAGAACAGGCAGTATTCTAGAAGTAGGCTTTGAAAAGGTACTTTTAATGCAAAATCCAGCTATATATTCAACTTCTGATGTAATAAGTACATTTGTATATAGACAAGGCCTTGTATCAGGAAATATAAGTTATGCAACCGCAGTAGGTTTATTTAACTCCTTAGTTAATTTAGTGTTTGTATTAGGTGCAAATAAATTAGCAAAGAAGTATTCAGATACTAGTTTATGGTAGGAGGTAGCGAAATGGTTCAGAACAATAAAATATCAGTATTTACAGTAATTAGAACAGTTTTTTTAATGTTAGTTATAGCAGCAACATTATATCCTTTTATATATATGTTTTCAGTATCTGTTTCCTCAGATATATATGTAATGAAAAATGAGATAAGTTTCTTTCCTAAAGGGTTTAATTTGAAAATGTATAAGTTTGTATTTCAAGATAGTAGAATTTTCACTGCCTATAAAAATACAATCATTTATGTTGCAATAGGAACGGTAATTTCATTAGTTATAACTAGTGCGGGAGCCTTTGCATTAAGCAAAAAATATATGATATTTAATAAGACCTTCAACATCATGATAGTTATAACTATGTTTTTTGGTGGTGGTATGATTCCAACATATCTTACAGTTAAAAATTTAGGACTTTACGATACTATATGGGCCATTGTACTGCCTGGTGCAGTAAGCACCTGGAATCTTATGGTTATGAGGACCTTTTTCTCCCAGTTTCCCACTGAAATAGAGGAGTCAGGAAAAATAGATGGATTAAACGATTTAGGAGTTTTCTTTTATCTTGTGCTGCCAGTTTCAAAAGCAATACTAGCAACAATAGGTTTATTCTATGCTGTTTCTCTTTGGAATTCTTATTTAGGGCCATTAATGTATTTAAAGACTCAGGAAAAGTACCCTTTGCAAATTATTTTAAGAGAAATTCTTTTATCAGGTTCCAACTTTAATAATGATGTAGTTTCGGTTGGTGGCGATAGTGTAGTAGTTGAGGAATCTTTAAAATATGCAACAGCCATAGTGTCAATAGTACCGATCGTTGCAGTATATCCTTTCTTGCAGAAGTATTTTGTTAAAGGTGTAATGGTTGGATCTGTAAAGGGATAAGGAAGGAGAAGAGTAGAAATGAATATAATACCGCAGCCTAAAGAAATAAATTTGGGTAAAAAACTAAAAACTAAAATATACAATGAGAATCTAATATGTACAAATGCTGGACAAAGCCTAGTGAGTTATATAACCAGCAAGATTGATGCTGAAGTTAGATATTTAAATGAAGGTGGTTGCTACTTTATAGAAATTGGAACAGGTGAATATAAGAAAGATAAAGATTTAGAAGAAATTTATAAAAGTAAGAAGGAAGCATATTATCTTTCTGTAAGCTCTGAAAAAATATTTATTTCATCACCTTCAGAGCAAGGATTATTCTATGGGTTTCAGACCTATATGCAGTTAAGTGAGCAGATGTGTGACAATGAGATTGAGATTATAGACTGGCCAGATAATACTTTGAGAGGTTTTCATCTTGAATTGAGATATGGTATGCCTAAGTTTAAAAGATTGCTTGAAATTGTAGATGAGATAGCAAAGTATAAGTTTAACACATTGGTTATTGAATATGAAAACAGATTTCCATACAGTGATTATAAAGACATTATAGCTAAGCATGCTTTGACTGAAGAGCAGCTTAATACGCTTTTAGCTTATGCAAAGAATAGATACTTGGAGGTAATACCACTTCAGCAAACTCTTGGGCATTTAGAATATATACTAAAGTTAGAAAAGTATAACAACTTAAAAGAAGTTAAAGAGGATATTTACACTGAATTGCCATTTTCATTTAATGGGGTCGGGTTTAAGCACTTTAACAGCATAGATGAATTATGCGTAACAAATGAACAAGCATACAAAATGATTGAAAATTTATGTACGGATATTATAAGTAAACATAAGGAAAGCAATTTTATTCATATAGGCTGTGATGAAGCTTGGAATCTATTAAGCTGTAGTTCTTGCCAAGAGAAGTATGGCAAGGATGGAGCTAAAAGACTCTACATTGATCACATAAACAGAATGGCAGGACTAGTTAAAAATGCTAACAAGGTTCCGATTATATGGGATGATATGCTAAGAAGTTTTGATGATGAAGATTTTCAAATGCTGGATAAAGACATTGTGCTTATGTGTTGGTTGTACTTTGAACATAACTATGAATTAGGCTGTAAACTTATAAGCAAATATAAAAAATCAGGATTTAAAGTTATTGGTGCATCTGCCGCAAAATGCAGCGAAGGCATAAATCCGTTATATTTAGATATGCCATACATGGATGAACGTCTTGGCAATATACAGGCTTGGAGTAAGCTTTCAGAGGAATTCGAGTTAGACGGAGTTGTTACAACACTATGGTCAAATTATACAGGAACTATTGCTCCACCTCATCCATTCTTTGATACTGCATGGTATCCAGTAGTGTTTTCAGCTGAAAAGTATTGGAATACTAAATCAGAAAAAGATGAATTTTATGATAGATTCATTAGAGAGTATTTTGGAGTAGAGCCTCAGGCTGGAGCCTTAAGCAACAACAATCAGCTTTCTTTTAAGTTTTTTAGCAAGGTGTCAGAAGCTTGCAAGACAAATAATTATCTTGCAGAAGTTTATAAGACAATGTCTTTGGTAAGTGCTTATAGAATAAAGAGCTTGGCAATAAATAGAGAAATATATAAGTCTTTATCAGATGTAACTGAAGAAGAAAAGAAGTTAGTTGAAAAAAGAATTAGAGAAGTAGTAAACATGAGGGAATACATTAAGCCAATAATCAAGGAATTACTAAGCAAAAATTATGTTGAAGAAGATGTGGAAGAATTTATGAATTCACGGTTTGGATTAGATGAGTTAATATATGAACATATTTTAAATGGGTAAAGGGGAATAAAATATGAGAGGAAAAATAAATCAACGAGCTATAAGCTTGCTTGCGGCAGCAGCTGTGATAGTTTCTACTATTGTTTTACCAAATTCAACTGCTTATGCTGAACAGGAAAATACTAATAGCAACATACAGGAAAACATGTATGCAGTTACTGAAGATACTTTTGTTCATCAGAACTTTCTAAATACTGGCGATATAACGGATTATCAATCAAAAAATTTTGGAAGCGAACAGACGCTTCAGGTAATTGATACTCCTAATGCAAATGGAGCAGGAGACAGGATGACCTATATGAAAGTTGATTTTTCAAGCTATACAGGAGTGGAAGCAGCTTCAGCAAAGCTGAATTTCTATGTTAAAGAAGCGCCTGCTTCTGAGGTTGTTCTTAAGGTAGAAAAAGTTTCAAAGGATTGGAAAGAAAGTACTATTACTTGGAACAATAGAAAACATTCATCTGGAGATTTAGGCACAGTAAAAATATCTTCTGCTGGTTGGTATAGCATCGATGTAACAAGTGAAATAAATACTTTACTTCAGGATAAGACTTTTTCTTTGAGGTTTATCGGATTAGAAATGAAGCAAATACTTGTTAAAATAGCAAGTAGAGAAGATGCGAGCAATAAACCATATTTAACTATACTGCCAAAGGAAGTGCAAAATTCTAATAATGCCAACTTAGCAGCATTATCAATTAAAGAAGGGGCTAATAGCATCAGTCTTTCGCCTGCATTTAATAAAGAACAGACTAACTACAGTGCTATGGTTTCAGTTTTAGGATTAACAGGTACAAAGTTAGCAATTATTCCTGCTTCGGAGGATACTAAAGCCGCTATTCAAGTAAATGGAAATATTGTAGCTAGTGGCGCACCCTCTGAGCCTGTCAACATTAAGCCTGGAGATAATATTGTTAAAATATTAGTAACAGCGCAAGATAAAACAACAAAGGAATATACCTTAAACATTATTGGAAACGGAATAACTATAAATTCTCATTCAACGGGTGATAATGTTGGAGTAGGAAAAGTGAGAATATCAGGCTCTTATTACAATACCTATGGGGTTAAGCTGAATATAAATGGACAAGATATCTATGATGCTAGAATGCAGCCAACTTCAGGTGAATCAGGTAATTGGTATTATGATTTAGATACTACAAGATATGATGGAAAAATAGAATTGTTTGTTAGAGGAAATGATTCTGTTACTCGTTATGGGTTAGCAGCACCACTTGTTTATATTAACGTGGATAATGCTAAAGCAAATATACCAGTTGTCACTATAAAGAACCCTGCTGACGGAATTAAGGTAGAAGGGGAGGTTCCTATAAAAATTTCAGTTGCAGCTAAAAATCCATTAACCTCAGTTCAAGTGAGAATAAATGGAGGAGAATGGAAGAATGCAATTCTAAATGGTAAGGATTATATTTATAATTGGAATACTGAAGGAATTGGCAACAAAACTTGTAGTATAGAAGCCAAGGCAACTGATTCTAATGGACGAATTAGTAAGATAACTACAGTATATTCCAAAGTAGGAACTGGAAGCAATGAAGAAATCAAGCTGGAAAAGCAAGATCGTGCAATGTGGATATGGGAATCTGCATCCTATAATATGCTTTACAATGAAGGTTCAAGAAAGTTGTTAGATGTACTGGGAAAGGATACAAGCACCTTTAATTCGAATCCAATAACAACACTATATTTCGGACTTGAAACCTATAAAGGCGAAAATGCAGTAATTGACAATCCAGAAATAGTTCGTGATTTTGTAGCTTGGGCACATGGAAATGGCTATAAGATTTATGCATTAATTGAATCAGATACAGGTATTGCTCAAATGGGAGCCTATGAAAGATATCACCAAAATGCAGTTAGATCCATAGAAAAAATAATTAATTATAATATAAGCTCAAGAGAAAATGAAAGATTTGATGGAGTAAATGTCGATGTGGAGCCATATACGCTTCCAGATTTTACGCCGTCATCGCCATCACTCCAAATACAATATCTCGATATGCTTGAAAAAATGATACAGAGACGAGATGCTGCAGGGATTAATCTTCCTTTCGGTCCGGCCATAGCAAAATGGTTTGATACCTCTGCAAGCTGCATATCGGTTCCGTGGAAGGGTATTACAAAGCCACTATCTGAGCATGTGCAGGATATAACAGATTATATATCTATTATGGACTATAGAGATTCCGCTGGATCTAGAGGTGTATCTGGTGCAGGTATAATACCACAAGCTGAAAATGAGATTAACTATGCTAATAAAATAGGAAAAACAAATTCAGTTGTAATAGGAGTAGAAACTTTAGACATATCAAGTAGTGGGGACCCAGAAACAATTACTTTCCGTGAAGAAGGAAGAACATATATGGAGGAACAATTAAAATTAGTCTATGAGGCTTTCAGAGATGATGTTTCCTTTGGAGGAATAGCAATGCATCATTACGATTCAATTCGTTATTTGCCTTCAACTTGGAAGACAGATGGAGTAAAGTTAAGTTTGCCTGAAGATTTGGAATTTCCAACAAAAATAAGTTCAACTCTTAAGGCAACAGCTATAGATTATCAAACAATAGATTTAAGCTATGGCAGAGCTTATGACAACTATGAAGTAGAATATTACAAAATATACAGAAGTACCACTAGCAACTTTACACCGAACTCGTCAAATTTAGCAGGTACTTCAAGAGGACTAAGTTATCGAGACTTAGGGCTCCTTCCAAATACAAAGTACTACTATAAAGTAGCTGCTGTAGATTCCTATGGAAACACCGGAGAGGTTTCAGAAGAGGTTAGTGCAACTACTGGGAATACAAATCTTAAGCCAATGATTATAAGCAGTATGGAACTAAAACCATACACAGGAGGGAAGGCTCAAGTAATTCTAAAAGTTTCGGATTTAAGTACGAAAAAAGGTATAGCTGCATCTATATATGGTAATTTTACAAACGCTGATGGTGCATATAGACATTTCGATGTTTCAGATGATGGAACGCCAAATATAGTTAACGAAACGATTACTAAAAAAGGTAATATAGAAGGTTGGCAAGTTGGGTTTGTTCCACGCAGAGTTTTAGCTGAAGGTTATTATTGGGCTCAGGCTTATGATACTCCACACACAGCTTATTTGCATTCAACTAATGCTAATCTAAAAAGTATTTCTATTAACAATGGAAAATTCAATATGGATTTTAGTGATGAAATTCAAAATTATAGAGTAATAGTAGAAAATAATGTTAATAAGATTAATGTTAGTTCACTTGCTTCACATAACTCTGCCATTGTTGATGCACCTAGTCAGGAAATAAAGCTCAAAAAGGGTGATAACATTATAAAAATTTTAGTTACTGCACAAGATGGTATGACTAAAAAGCAGTACATTGTAAATGTGCATAGAAATAATAATGCTGCTGGTAATGATAAAAGTAAGGGTAGCGATGATAGTAAACAGAAGGAAAATAATAATTAGAATATTAAAAGATTAATTGCTTGCTAAATAGTATATAGTCAGTTCTAAGTTCAGGACTGACTATACTCTATTTTAAACAATGAGGAGTAAAGAATGATTAATATAGGTATTATTGGAGCAGGAATAATAAGCAGGTCTCATGTGCAAGCATGTGAGAATATTGATTGGGCCAGGGTGACGTGTATAGCAGACATAGTATATGAAAGGGCAGCTGCATTTACAGATAGCTTTGGGATAAAAGCTTATTCTGATTATAAGCAAATGATAGATAATGAGGACTTGCAGGCTGTGATTATAACACTTCCTCATAATCTGCATAAATCTGCAACTGTAGATTGCTGCAATAAGGGACTTAATGTACTTATAGAAAAGCCTATGGCTATATCATCTAAAGAATGTGAAGAAATGATTGAAGCTGCTAACACTAACGGAGTCAAGCTTATGGTAGCGCATGTACAGAGATATTTTCCTGAGAATATAAAGGCTAAGGAAATTATAGCTTCAAAGGAACTTGGTGAACTAATCATGATAGTAGATGTAAGAAACAATGATTACTTTTCAGAAGATAGGCCTAAATGGTTTCTTAATCCCACCATGTCTGGAGGAGGAATATTTATGAATTATGGTGCTCATTCTTTAGATAAAATCATTTGGATTACAGATAGTAATGTTAAAAATGTAGAAGGTAAGATAGGTTTCTTTAATGAGATTTATAATGTTGAGGGTAATGCGCAGGCATTTATAGAGCTTGAGAATGGAGTTACTGCAGTACTCAGCCAACATGGTTATAAAGGAGATAGTAAAAATATAACAGAATTTTGCTGCACAAATGGAGTCATAAAACTCTGTACAGGAAAAGGCCTATGGGTAGATAAAGGAAAGGGCTTTGAGGAAGTAATACTTGAAGAGAAGGAAAAAGTATTTGAAAACCAGCTTCTAGATTTTTTAAATGCTATAAAGCATGGAACTAAGCCAGAAATATCAGGAGAATATGGATTAAATATCATTAAGTTAATTGAGACTTTTTATGGATCTAGTAGAGGATAGACTATGGAACTAAGTATATGTACGACCTTTGCAAAGGAAAGAACCCTTGAAGAGGTAATTGCTTTAGCAAAGCAGCTAAATATAAATGCAATAGAAATTTGGAATGGTCATATCGATGAGTTTATAAAGAGAAATCGCTGTACTACTAGTGAGTTAAAAAGATACCTAGATAAGCAACGAATTTTTTGTTCAGCAATAGCACCCTATTTTGATTTTTCAGAGGAAAATAAAATAAAAGAAAGTATAGTAGAAGCTGAAATTATTGTTGAATATGCGAAAGCTCTAGACTGCAAGATTATAAGAACATTTTTAGGCAGAAAGCCATCAAGGAGCATAAATAGTTGGGAATGGGAACGTTGTATAGAAGCTCTAAAATATATAACTAGTAAAGTTAAAGATAGCGATATTTGCTTTGCAATAGAAACACATAATGAGCAGCCTTCGGATACATCAGAAAGTATACTATATGTTTTAGAGAAAGTTAACAGTTCTAATTTAAAAGTGATATTCGATGGTTTTAATTTTCATATAGATTCAAAGGATATGATGAAAGAATACTGGAAACTTAAGGATAATATTATTCATTACCATTTAAAGAATTATATTTGGAAGAATAAGATCCCAACAGCACTAGATAAAGGGGATGTTGATTTTACCTATATTATTCGAGAGGCGATGAAGAACGAGTGCTATATGTCATTTGAATATTTTTGTGCTAATCCATCAAGGCTAATATTAGATTCAGTAAAATGGATAGAAAAACTCAAAGAATAGGAGTAATTAGTATGAGTATTATAAAAGAATTTCAAAGGGATAAGTTAAAGGTAAAAGTTTTTGATAATAGGATCTCTATGGGAGCTTCAGCAGCTATTGAGGCAGCTGATTTAATTAAAAGACTACTTAATAGAAAAAATGAGATAAATATAGTTTTTGCGGCAGCACCTTCTCAAAATGATTTCCTCGAAGCATTAATAGATATGAAGGGCATAGATTGGAACTGCATAAATGCCTTCCACATGGATGAGTATATTGGCCTGGAGCCTTCAGCACCACAAAGTTTCGGGAATTTTCTAAAAGCTAAAATTTTTGATAAGGTAAAATTTAAAAGCATAAATTATATCAATGGAAATGATGAAGATGTACAAATGGAATGTAAAAGATACTCAAAACTTATTTCTTGTAATGATATAGATATTGTATTCATGGGTATAGGTGAGAATGGGCACATAGCCTTTAATGATCCCCACGTAGCGTTATTTAATGACAAAGAAATTGTTAAGGCAGTTGAACTTGATGAAAAATGCAGAAAGCAGCAGGTTAACGATGGATGTTTTACTTCAATGGAAGCTGTACCAACTCATGCTCTAACACTTACTATACCTGCATTGTTTTCAGGAAAGCATATATTCTGCATAGTTCCTGCTAAGACAAAAGCTGAAGCAGTATATAACACTATAAATGGAGATATAACCGAGGCGTGTCCAGCGTCAATATTGAGAAGACATGATAAAGCCGTTTTATATGCCGATACTGATAGTGCGAGCTTATTAATTTAATATATAAAGGAGCTTCTGAAATGGATAAAGTAAAGATTTTTAATGGTAAAATAATTACTCCATATAGAGTTATAGAAGATGGCTGCATACTAATAGAAGGTAAAAAAATTATTGAAGTTTCTGATAAAAATATAAAAACAGAGGATTATAAGTTGATAGATGCTGGAGGAAAGTATATAGCTCCAGGCTTTATAGATATTCATGTACATGGAGGGGGAGGACATGATTTTATGGATGGCACCCTAGAAGCTTATCTTGGTGCTGCAGAAAAGCATGCAGAGTATGGAACAACTTCCATGGTACCTACAACTCTTACAAGTACATTTGAAGAACTGAGAAATACATTTTTAATCTTTAAAGAGGCTAAGCTGAAAAATAAAAAAGGTTCTGAGCTTTTAGGTTTGCACCTTGAGGGCCCTTATTTTGCAATGTCTCAAAAGGGAGCACAAGATCCTAAGTATATAAAGAATCCTGATAAAAGAGAGTATGAGGAAATATTAAACTTAACAGGCGATATAATAAGATGGAGTGCAGCACCTGAACTTGAAGGAGCTCTCGAGTTTGGAAGATATCTAAAGCAGAGAGGCATACTTCCATCTATAGCTCACACAGATGCTGTAGATGAAGAAGTTGAAAAAGCTTTTGAAAATGGCTTTTCTCATGTTACTCACCTTTACTCTGCAATGTCTTCAGTAAGAAGAATTAATGCATTTAGATATGCTGGAGTTATTGAGGCTGCTTATCTAATAGATGAAATGACTGTGGAAGCAATTGCGGATGGTATACACTTGCCTAAATCACTACTAAAGCTAATATATAAAATAAAAGGAGCAGATAAAATTGCTCTAGTAACTGATGCTATGAGAGCTGCTGGAATGCCGGAGGGAGAGAGTATTCTAGGCAGTATTAATAATGGTCAGAAGGTAATTGTAGAAGATGGGATAGCTAAGCTTATGGATAGGACTGCTTTTGCAGGAAGCGTGGCTACTGCGGATAGACTCATAAGAACAATGGTAAATGAAGCTCAGGTATCGCTTATTGATGTTGTTAAAATGATGACTTCTACTCCTGCAAAAATAATTGGAGTGGAGAACGAGAGAGGAAGAATAGTTAAAGGATTGAATGCTGATATAGTAATCTTTGATGACAATATAAATATTGACGCTACCATAATTGGTGGAAAGATTGTATTTAGCAGAAGTATATAAAAATTATATTGGCAGGTGGAGGTTTATGGAATTAAATCTGACAGGAGATATAGAAGAACTATTAGAAGGAATAAAAATAATAAGTGATGATTTAGGAATCTACTTAAGTGAGAATGGAATTCAGGTAAATATAGAAAAATCCCAAGGTACTATAGAAGTGTCATTAGAAAACAAAAAAGGAAGTATAAAATATAGTGAAAGAATACACTTTTATCGTGCACTGGGACTATTTATAGAACATGCTTTGGAAAAGGAAAACTTCTATATTATTGAAGAACCACAATTTAACTTAAATGGAGCTATGATTGATGTATCTAGAAATGCTGTATTAAAGGTTTCAAGTATAAAGTACACTATAAGAAAAATGGCTTTGATGGGTCTTAATACTATTATGTTGTATACTGAAGATACTTATGAAATTAAAAACAAACCTTATTTCGGATATATGAGAGGAAGATATACAGCTGAGGAGTTAAAAGAATGTGATGACTATGCTTATATTTTTGGAATAGAAATAATTCCGTGCATACAGACTCTAGCTCATTTAACAGAGGCATTAAAATGGAGTTATGCTTCAGAAATTAGAGATACTTCAGATATATTGCTTGTTGGCTCTGAAAAAACCTATGAGTTTATAGAAGAGATGATTAAATCCGCTTCCACTCCCTTTAGAAGCAAGAGAATTCACATAGGAATGGATGAGGCACATAATTTAGGATTAGGAAAATACCTGGATATAAACGGATATCGAAGAAGATTTGACATCATGAATGAGCATCTAGAGAAAGTCATTACTATCACAAAAAAGTATGGATTAAATCCTATGATTTGGAGCGATATGTATTTTAGACTTGCATCAAAAACCGGAAATTATTATGATAAGGATGCAGTTATACCTGAGGATGTAAAGAAGAATTGCAATAAAGATGTACAACTTGTTTATTGGGATTACTATCATAATGATGAAGATACTTATACAGAATTTATAAAAAGGCATAAGAGTTTTGAAAATGAGATGATTTTTGCAGGTGGAGTCTGGACTTGGTCTGGAGTAATGGTTAATTATAATAAGACCTTTATAACAACTAATTCAGCTTTAATTGCATGCAAAAAGCAAGGAATAAAAGAAGTTTTTACAACCATGTGGGGAGACAATGGAGCGGAAACTAACTTTTTTGCTGCATTACTGGGATTGCAGCTATATGCAGAGCATGGGTATTCAAAAGAATTAGACTTGGAAAAGCTAAAGAAGAGGTTCGAATTTTGTGCCGGAGAAAATTATGATTCTTTCATAGACTTAAGCGATTTAGATAATATACCAGGAATAGGTAAAGGCAATACTGATTTAGAGGTGTCAAATCCATCAAAGTTTTTACTGTGGCAAGATATATTGATAGGCTTATTCGATAAGGAAATAGAAGGACTAAGTTTAAAAGACCACTATTACCTACTGGCTAAAAAGATGAGTCACTATGCTTTGAATAGCACAAATTTTAAGGATTTGTTTTATTTTACTCAAAAATTATCAGAAGTTCTAAGTATAAAATCAGAACTAGGACTGAGATTAAAAAAGGCTTACGATAGAAAAGATATAAAAACTTTAAAGGAGATTTCAGAAGAAGAGTTGCCAACCCTGTATTTAAAGACAAATGACTTAAGAGTAGCACATAGAAAGCTATGGATGAGAATAAATAAGCCTTTTGGATGGGAAGTCATCGATATTCGTTACGGAGGGTTGATTGCTAGAATAAGCTCCACAACTGATAGAATAATGGATCTTCTTAATGAAAATATCTCCGTTATCGAAGAACTGGAAGAAGAAAGGTTAAATTATCATGGAGAGCATGCTAATGGGATAGGAAGATGCAATGTATATAGTAGAATTGCTACCGCAAGCCCACTAGGCTAGTATTAAGAGGATTTATATGTTATGAGATACGAAGTAATAAGAATTTACAAAAATAATTGTAGTGATGAATGTATATGGAGAAGTGTTCCAGCAGTAAGTATTGATAATTATCCTTGGGATGAGAATGGATATAAGCCTAAAACGTCAGTACAAATATTCTATACTGAAACGGATATTCACATTAAATTTGTTTCAGAGGATTCAAATTTAAAGGCTATATATAAGAATCCAAATGAAACTGTATGTAAGGACACCTGTGTTGAATTTTTTTTTAATCCTAATCCAAATTCAGACTCCAGATATATTAATTTTGAGACTAATGCTATTGGCAACTACAGAATTGCAATTGGTTCTGGTAGGGAAAATAGAAGGCTTCTGCAGGTAAACCCAGATATTTTTAAAATAAAGACAACAGTAACCGAAGATAATATTTCAAATTATAAGGGAGAAAATTGGAGCGTTGAATATACCGTACCATTTAGTTTTATTGAAATTTATTATGGAAAACTAGACTATAAAAATAGGCATACATTAAAAGGGAATTTCTATAAGTGTGGGGATGAAACTAGGTATCCCCATTTTGGAAGCTGGAATCAAATTAAAACTTCATATCCTGATTTTCATAAACCTGAATATTTTGGAGATATTATACTAGTATAATAAAATAGCTGAAGAATTTTTTCTTCAGCTATTTTTTAAAACCTACAAATTAAAACTATATTATATAAATCAGTAAAAACACAAACACTACATATCCAAGTATAACTAATTGCAGCAGTCTGTCAGATAAAAGCACATCTGTAGGATCACCATAGGAATCCCCCTCAATAATTAGAGAATACCTGAACATTCCGATTAGCACAAAAGGAACAGTAGCTATGAGCTTATCAGAATCAAAGGCTTTAACTACTTGTGCATCTATGGACCAAAGGGCATAGAAAGCCACAGACAAAGTCATCATTGAATTCATTGCTTTATCTAAAAAGTTTGTATTATATTCTTTTAAAACCTTCCTAGTCTCATTTGTACTGCTTACTTTAGACATTTCATTTCTTCTCTTTGCAAAGCCTAAGTAAAAAGATAACGTCATTATGGTCAGCAGCAGCCATTTCGATATTGGAACGCTAATAGCAGCGCCGCCCATAAGAACTCTTAAAAGAAAGCCTAAAGCAATTATTGAAACATCTATGATAGGTACGTTTTTAAGCCAAAAGGAGTAAAGGATATTTGATAATAAATATATTATAACTATTATTAGAGACTTTACATTTAACATAAATCCCAGCCACAGAGAAAGAGAAATTAGTACTATAGCAATGACGATAGCCTGAAGGTTTGTCACTGTACCTGAGGCTATAGGTCTAAACCTTTTAACTGGGTGAAGTTTATCCTTATCCTTATCAACTATATCGTTTATAACATATACAAAGGACGCAGCAAAAGAAAATGAGATAAAAGCTAGTATCTCATTAACAAATAAGTTAGTCTTTGCAAAATTTAGTGAAAATATTAACGGAATAAAGACTAATATATTTTTTATGTAATGCTTGACTCTAATAAGCTTTATAATGTTTTTCAAATATGAAGCATTTTTTACATCATATTTTTGTTCTAATTGAAAATTATCCATAGCGCAAAACCTTTCATTTTTTTATTTATTATACCATATTTATTAAACATGTTTAAGTGAGATTATATGGTTATTTTTTATGACAAGAATCTCACTTATTTTACCTATTGTTTGTAAATTCCTGTAATGTTATAATACTTTAGAGTAAATGATTAAAAGGAAGGTTATTCTATGGATGGTATGTTAACGAAAATTACGAAGGTAGAATATAAAACAGAAAACCAAAGAAGTACTCGCAATTTTATAATGGACAACCTGTTGTTGGTTATAACCATATTGCTGTTGTTTATAAAATCGCTAATGTTTATAAGTATAGCAGCATCACCAAGTGGAGCTAATATAGCGCTGAATACTTTATCCTACTATGGTAAAAACTACTTTTTGCATATATCCTTTATTGTTATGCTAGTATCTCTTGCCTACATATTTAAAGGAAAAGTTCAGGTCTTCGTTCTTATTTTAATAAACTTTTTAATTTCTATTATGTTATTTTCAGATTTGATATACTACAGAGGCTTTCAAGGTTTCATGTCAGTTTACAATTTATCTCAGACAGGAAATCTAAACAGTATGGGAGAAAGTATAGCATCTATGTTTAGGCCTGTGGACATACTATTTTTTATTGATATTTTAGTACTTCTGGTTATAAGGAAGAGAATGTTCTATAAAAATGCTAGAAGAAAGGTTCTTGGCTTTGCTGTTCTTTTAATATTGGGAGCAGGAATTCCATTTTACCACTATTACAGATATGACGTAATTGAGGATGGAGCTAACAGAAGATATTTTTACAATTACTTCTCACCAATGCTTAACATATCAGTTATGTCACCAATTGGCTACCATATACATGATGCTGCCAGTTATTTTGAAAACTCTAAGAGGCTTGCTTTAAACGACGAAGATAAGAATCAAATAAAGGCTTGGTACGATAGCAATAAGGAAAATCTTCCTGATAATGAGTACAAAGCAATATTTAAAGGGAAGAATCTAATTTTTGTTCAGGTAGAATCGCTAGAAGCCTTTTTAATAAATCAAAAGATTGAAGGACAAGAAATAACTCCAAGCTTAAATAGTATAATAAAGAACAGCTTATATTTTCCTAATATATACGAGCAGGTGTCAGGAGGAAACAGCTCAGATGCTGACCTTATGGTGAATACTTCAACGCATCCAGTAAGAAGCGGTTCAACCTTCTTTAGATTCCCAGACAATAAGTATAATTCTATGCCTGTATTAATGAAAAAACAAGGGTATTACACATCAGCCTTTCATCCAGATGGAGGCGGCTACTGGAATTGGATGCCAGCACTCCAGTCAATGGACTTTGATAAGACTGTTGATACAGTTGGATTTACTGTGGACGAAACTATAGGTTATGGATTAAGTGATGAATCGTTCTTAAGACAAATGAAGGATAAATTAGTCAAGCAGCCGCAGCCTTTTTACTCTTTCTTTGTAACACTCACAAGCCATATGCCTTTTGTAATGCCTGAGGATAAAAAAGAATTAAAACTATCAGATAATATTGGAGGTACTGTATTGGGAGATTACTTCCAAAGCATACGCTATACAGATAAGCATATAGGAAAATTTCTGGAAGGTTTAGATAAAGAAGGAATACTTGATAATACTGTCGTAGTTATTTACGGTGATCATACAGGAGTTCATAAATACTATAAGGATAAGCTTAAAACTATTGAGCCTAAGGAGCAGTGGTGGGCAGAAGATAGCATGAGAGTGCCTATGATAATATATTCAAAGGGAATGGAAGGAAAACAGGTAGGTACAATTGGTGGACATGTAGATATTATGCCTACAGCCTTGTATCTAATGGGAATTGATGAACAAGAGTACACAAATACAGCTATGGGAAGAAATCTTCTTAAGACCAACAGAAATCATACAATATTAAGCAATGGTGTGTTTGTTGGTGGAGCTAAAAGTGAAGAAGAAAAGCAAAAGGCTATAGAAGCTCTTGAAATTTCCGATAAGATGCTAAGAAGCAACTATTTTAAAGATCATAAATAAATCTTTTATAAAATTACAGCGCAATCATATAAAATATGTTTGCGCTGTTTTTTTAATACTTATATATTTAAATATTAGTTTGCAATAAAATTATAAAATCTTTGAAATTTTGAACCCTCTAACCATTTAACTATATGAACTCCTGCAAAAATCATAACTAGAGGCATTGCAGGGTAGAAGTATCTTGAGAAAACATAGAAGGGCAGATATACAACTATAAAATAAATTATAGCTCCGAAAATTGCCAAGCCCATTATATTCTTTTGTTTATCCTTAAAGTAGTGCTTCATGCCAAAGAAAGCACATAATAAAATAAAATAGTGATATATATAAGCAAAAGCAGGATGTATTCCTAAGAAAGTATTCCAGAAGAAAACAGTGCCTATCTGGATAAAGGTTTTGCCTATAGTATACCAATACAAAAATCCAAGAGGATTTTTAGGAACTAGATTCTTTAATCTGTATTTTGATATAGCAATTTCTACATCATTATTTTCAAACTCTGTTTCTGCTGGATATTTAAATTGAGAATAGTCAAGACCATCAGTTTGTCTGCTGCTTTGGTTGTAGTGGATATAGGTTCCTTGAAGCATAGGATTTCCTGTTGCTTTTGTCAAAGGTATAAATTCATTAAAGGTTTTATAGTTTCTTGTCCACCAAGGGCTTAGTATTGCACATAAAACTAGAGAAACAGTAATAGTATATTTTAAAATATCCGTAAAGCTGTATCTTTTTATTATCCACATAATTAATATAACTATAGGGAAGGTCGCGATTGTAGGCCTGTAAAGCGTAGCAATTCCCCAGGATATACCGCCGAGTATGTAGTAGAACATTTTTTTCTCTTCTATAGCAAAGAGTGAAAGATATATTAAATTCAATACAAAGAATTTAAATAATGCCTCTGTAAGAATTAAATTAGAAATCCAAACCTCTGGGATATATAAAGCATTTAATAAAACCGCAATTATTCCAACCTTGCTACTAAATATTTTTTTGCCAATTAGAAAGGTTAACAATAAGCACAAGGTTAAAAGTACTGCTTGAAAAATTCTAAAAGCAGTTAAAGCAGCGTTTAATTTTCCAAAGATAAGAATAAATAAAGCAAGGGTGTAAGGCAGCCCAGGCATCATAAATACAGTTGGGTTAGGTGGTCTGTGATAAGTATAAACACCTGTCTCAGCCAGTATTTGAGCACTTCTTATAAATTTGACATCATCATTATTAGGATTTTGAAGATCCCCAAGTAAGGTGCCGTTTCCATATGCAAATATAGAAACAAGGCAGATAGTAAAAAACAGTAATGTTATTATTGTCAGTAAGACTTTAATATTTTTGCTTTCGTTTTTTAAGTTATACACTATTCATCCATCCTTTTAAAATAATTAGACCTTATTATTCTATCAGAAATTTCAAAGGACTGCTCTATATGCTTTATTTCCTCTTCGTTTAAGGTGCTTCTTCCGACTATATTGCCGTTGTTTTGAAGAGCAAAGCTTCTTTTAGAATTCAAAAGGTTTCTTCCTAGAGAACTATTTTCATAAAGTTCTTTTTTTATTCCAAGAGTATATGCTAAAGTAGGAAGCATATCTATCTGACCGCCAATAGTTTTTAATTCTTCACCAGCTATATTCTTGCTGTATACGATAAAAGGTACGCGGCCTTCATTTTCCCACCAAGCTTCTTTTTCTGATAGCTTGGATACCTCATCGCTATAATATTTATGAACCCCATTATGGTCTCCGTATATTGCTATAATCGAGTTATCTAGGATTCCGTCTCTTTCAAGACTATCTATAAATCTTCCGATTTGCTTGTCAGTATAATGGATGCTTTGAAAATAACCGCCCATATAGGTTTTATCAAAAGCTTCACTCAGCTGCAGTCCTTTAAAATTCTCAGGAATTTCAAAAGGAGAGTGGGAGGTTGAAGTTACTGTAAAGTAATAGAAGGGATCTTTATCCTTCACTGCAATAGCATTAACCTGTTTAAAGAAGCTTTCATCAGTAAGCCCCATCCAAAAGACGTCGGAGCTGTCAAAGCCTCGTATATCTTTAAATTCGTGAAAATCAAAGTTTGCTAGAGCCTTTTCAACATTCCAGTAGTAGCCATAATCAGAATGAAGAGCTCTGGAGGTATAACCTAGTTTATTTAACATTTTCGGAAGAGTATTGTAATTGTTATTAGGAAATCTAAAAAAGGTGCTTCCTCTCCTTACAGGAAACAAGGAAGTGTTAATCATTAAATCTGCATCAGCACTGTTGCCGTTATTAACCTGCTCATATATATTTGAAAAGTATAAGCTGTTTTTAAGAAGCTTATTCAAATTAGGAGTAATCTCCTGTCCTTCATGTTTGTTGTTAATTACGAAGTTTTCTAAGGATTCAACCTGTATTATAATTAGGTTTTTTTCTGAGAGCATACCTTTGTATTGGTTATCAGGCAGATTTTCATTTTTGTATGCAAACCAGTCCTTAATTTTGGACTTCTCAGCATTACTCATTTTATATGGTCTGTTATCCTCAATGAATACATAGGTGTCGTATAGGTGATAGCCTAGTGGAGAAAGATTTCTCATTGTAGATTGAGGAACCCATTGAGTTTTAAAAAATTCAGGCCCTTTATAATTCTTCCCGTTATAGTCTAGAGATATATGCAAAAGCATAATAGTCAATAAGGAGAAACCAAAGAGCATTGTAAAGGTACCTTTAAGTTTACCGAAGTTTGAGTGTTTTTTTCTTATAACCCTAAAAAATAAAATCAGAACCAAATTGTCAGCAATAAATATGATATCTATCGGTCTTGACATTGATAAAACGCTGTTTGAAAGATTATTTAAATTATTCAGTTCACCTAAAAGATGAAAGCTTAGGAAGTCATTAAAACCTCTGAAATACCATAAGTCTCCCACTAGGATTATAGAAAATAGAAGGTTTGTTACTATAAGCAGTAGAAGATGACCACTTTTATCAGTCAGAAAAGAAAAGCTTATAAGCCCCAATATAAAAAATAATGATACAACATGATATAGGTATACAGTATCAAAAGTAAGGCTTAGCTTTGAGGCTCCACTGCTGTCTAAAATATTCATAAACAGCAGCGTTTTTATATAGATGGATATAAATACGAACATAGCAGGTTTATCTTTTAATACATATAAAACTCTTTTTTGAAAATAACCTTTAATAGGTTGCCTTTGTAAGACAATTTCACTCATTTATTTTCTCCTGTTAAGTTATTTGGCATTATTTAGTTTGGGGGTGAAACCAAGCTGAAGTATTATAAATATCCACGATACTATGAAGGAATATCTCTCTTGATTTTCACTTATGAGATATAAGAGTATGAAGCCTCCAAATAGAATGTAAAAGAAATTGATTTTTTCAATTTGAACATAATCTTTTTTTAACATAACAATAAATATTCTTATAAGCATAATTAAATAAATTAATTGAGTTACAAAGTATATTTCGTAATAGCGATACTTTAAAGCACTTCCCACTGATGTATTATCTGCATTTTGGATCGTCCAGCCAGATGCACCAAAATCTCCAATGCCCCACTGCATGCTTAGCTTGTTAATAAAATGACTAGTTAATTTAAGGAAAGGGGTAGTAGTATATCTTTTAATAACAATTTCCTTAGCAGCAGCATTTACTTTATCCATATCATAGTTGTATTTTTCTGGAAGAGAGGCATCTTCGACGTTCCATCTTCCGTTATATTGGATGCTTGAGCCCCTTAATATTGAGGTAAAATTAGATTCTTTTGGCTTCCATAAATGAGTATCAGTCACACCAGCTGATATTAAGCTTTGACTTACTAAGTAAAGAGGAATTAAATAAGAAGCTAAAGTGATAACATTGTTTTTTAAACCTAGTTTTATTGCCTTATAAATAAAGTTGTAGACAATGTAGGCAATTATAAAAATAATACCCACCATTCTAAACATATTAGCTGCAGAAAGTAAAACACCACTTATGATAAAGAACTTATTTTTATCTGTATCAATACCTCTTAAGAATAAGTAAATGCTAAAAAGGTATATAGGCATAGCAAGATTTTCAGACATTATTTCAGAGGTATACATAATAAAAGGAGGAAAGAAAGCCATTATTATAGCACATAAAAGAGCCTTCTCCTTATTAAACAATTGCTTGGCAACAAGATATAAAGCATATATCGAAGCTGTTTGAAATATTACATTAGAGAATTTGATTAAAAATAGTGGATTTGCGGTAAACTTATAAAATATAGAAAAATATAAAACAGTTACTACATTGTGTGTAAAACGAGCAAAGTAAGCTATTCCTTGAAAACTGGTGAAATTTCCAGCGGAAGCTTGACCAGCGGTTTGATAGATTAATTCAAAGTCGGAAACAGGCTGTGTAGGAACTGCTATAATCCACAACAGTCTTAGTATAAATGCTGAAATAATAATTGTTGGTAAGAGTTTTTTATCATTAATCGAATCAAAATTTACTTTTAGTTTCTTATGACCGCGATTATAATAATAAATTGAAAATAAAAACATCAAAGTTATAACAACAATAAAAGCTTTGGACTTGCTTGAATTTGCAAGATATAAAAGGTGAGAGATTCCAAAGCGAAATGGAAATAATAATGCTATTATAACTGCATAATGCAAAAAGTTATTAAAGTACTTTTTAAACATTTATTCATCTCCTTGTAACGTAACATATAGGCTTTATTATATCATAAACTTTAGTAAAAATATTGATGTACAAATGTAATAATTTTGCATAAAATAATCATATAAGCAAAATAAATGAATAAATAAGGAAGCGAGTGGTTTTTCATGGATTTTAAGGATAAATTAAAGCATGCATTTATTCCTAACGAGGATAAAAAAGAAGATATTGATTCTACTGAGGATGATTCTATGGAATATGAACAAAGACCTATAAGTGATGAAGTTGAACAACTTGATGGTGAGCCTATCAAGATTAAGACAATGCTTGTTAAGTCACAGGAAGAAGATGTCAAAGAAAGTGAAACATCTAGAAATATGAAAACGATAGTTAAGGTAGCAGCAGGAGTAGGTTTAGCAGCAGCTGCAGGTATTGCCACGTTATTACTAGTATCAAGGAAGAAAAAATAATAGACTGCTAGAGTAAAAATAGTCCACCCACCTTTTGCCTTAAAAGTAAAAATAGTTCTAAAACTAGGATTAAATATCTTATCTAACGGGAAAAATTTAGATATAAATTTTAGGGGAGCGTGGTTGTATGGTTAAAAAAATTATTATCGGCATGGGAGCTTTAACAGCAGCAGGTGTTATCAGTATAGTAAGTTACATGAGAAAAAGGTGCAAACCCATGTATAAGTAAAATGTTTAAAGGCGAAGATTTTTTTCTTCGCCTTTTCCTATGATATTTTTATATCTGTTATTTTTACAGGACTGAAGCCCTTTGCATCAAGAGCTTTTAAAATTTGCTTCAGTATTGAAGACTCAGAGTAATCATATTCCGGATATCCATCTTTATTTAAAAGCTTAATATAATCAAATTCTATATAAGGATGATAAAAGAAGGAAGCGACATGATCCTTAGGTTTTGAATTTATTCGTTTTATAATTGATTCCGCACTTTCATTCTGTACATAGCCTAAAGGAGTTGGAACATAAATAGTTTTATTGTTCCCCTTACTTAAAATTGGCATAGTATTATAGGTATTTTTAGCAGGTTCGTACATATAATCAAAATATTTCTCTATAACCTGCTGTTGCTCTTTGGTACTGTTATAATGAGGACTTTCAAAAAATTCAAATGGAATATCTAGCTGTTTTGCCGTATTTATCGCAAGCTCTACTCTTTCTTTGGTATATTCAGGGGTTACCTTTGGGTTTCTTCCAAACTCAGAGCCTACACAGGTTTCTGTGTCGTCATATTGATGAGAGTATCCATGAAGGCCTATGATACCACCTTTTGCTGTCATATAGTCTAATGTATAAACAAAATCTACATTTGACAATGAATACACCTTAAGCAAGTCATTGTCAATATTAGAGCTTGGCTTAAGGTATCTTGGAATCCAAGCTATGTGAAAAGGCAAATCCCTTGAATACATCAAATCTGACATAATCCTTAGCTTTTGCAAATTATCACTTTTTTTATAGCTAAGACCTGCTGTTATATCTTCCAATCTAATCAAAGCCGGTTTCTTATACTGTTTTCTGGATTGACGAGACAATTCTGATTTAAGCTTATAAAAACGCAGAGTTTTAGATTCATAGTCCCATGAAAGTGTAAGCCCTAGTGACTCAGTTAAATCTATCATAGATATATAAGGTGTATTGTCATAGGTTAAATAAGGGTGTATATAGCTTCGTTCACTTTTGGAATTATCCTTATAAACAGAAAAAGTGTCCTCTGCTAATTTTATAGAACAGTTTAATACGGTTTCAATATCAGACACCTTAAAATAATATCTATTATAATTACATAGGATTAAATCTTTTGAAGATATATCCTTATTATCTATGAAAATGTTTACGTCCTTAACAATATTAGATTGCATCTGTGAGAAAGCATCTTTCCTAAATCTTTTACTGTTAAAAGCTGATTTGCTGGAATGAAACGAGGCTAGAATAGTGTTTTTATCAACGGAATTGGTCTTAATTATTTTATTAAGTTTGTTGGCTGAAAATATGCTTACTGTTAACATTAAGAATATAGTTAATAATTTTAATACTTTTTTCATAGCATCCCCCTGTGGCACTCAGTAGTCATTAAATGGTTATCAACAATTTTATCCCCCTATATACTTATAACTTAATCATATAATACAAATGTAGAGCTAAGCAATAAGAATTTTTCGGAAAATTAAAAATCCATAGAGACTAAGAAGTCTCTATGGATTTTTTTAGCTTAAGCCCATTCCTTTTCTCTTTTTAATAATATGAGCTTCTATATCATTAGCAACCTGAACAGGATCATCGCCTAAAGCTATTTTTCCACCTGTTACATCTTCAGCTTTTTCAGTTAAAAGCTCAACAAGCTGTGGAGCTCCTGTCATAAATGGAGTAGGAGACAGGTGAGTGTAGCAACCATAAGCTAAAGCAAATATACCATCTATTGTTGCCTTTTGCTCCATCCATTCTGGCGCAGTAACAGCTATAGGAAGGTCTGAAACGTCAACATCCAAGTGGTCTGCAAGAGCTGTAACGAGCATGGATATTCTTCCTGTATCTGTGCAGGTTCCAAAGCTTAATACTGGAGGAATCTTTAGCATATTGCAAACTTCTCTTAAGCCTTCTCCAGCTATTTCATTTGCTGCTTCAACAGTGCAGAGGCCTGCGACTTCGAGAGCATGATTTCCGCAGCCGCCTGCTACCACCAATATATTTCTCTTTATAAGCTCTTTTGTAAGATTAACTGTCATCCAGTCCTGAGGGCCGTTTCTTAAGGTTGAACAGTTTGCTAGGGCTACAACTCCTTTTATCTTTCCAGCAGCTATAACATCAACTAATGGGTCAAGCTTGTTGCCAAGTGCACCAAGCACTGCCTCTGTTGAGAAGCCAGCTATAGCTTTTTGTGTTATTTTAGGAACTAGAGGTTCAATTTTTTTACTCTTTCTCTTTCCAAAGTTTTCTATAGCAAGTTCAATTAATCTATCTGCCATATCATCAACTTCAGATGGGTCATAAGGTATCTTGTGCTGAAGTCCAGGAAGGTCAATAATTGTACTAACTGAAACCAAAGTTACCTGATATTTTTCAGCATACATATCTATAGCTGGAGGCGAGCAGTTTTCTTCCATTGCAAATACATCAACAGTGCCTGTAGCAAGCAGAGGTTCTATAGAGAGCCAATTACCCATATGTCCAACGAATACATCGTCCATTTCAAATCTTTGAAGAAGCTCTTGGCCAGTTTCTATAGAGCCTATTACTCTTAAACCTTTTGCTCCTGCAGCCTTTGCTTTTTCTTGAACTTCTTGAGTTCTTGCCTTTAAAATAGTAGCAACTCCAGGCCAAGGTTGATGTCCATTGAAAACAATATTTACGTATTCAGGATCCATTACTCCAAGGTCCATATTTACTTCATGAGGCATTGGGGTTCCAAAAAGTATGTCTTGAACCATTTCAAGTCCTATTTGAGTATTGTAAATAGTAGCTATTCCAAGTCTTAAGGCTTTCATTGCCAATGAAACGTGACTTCCGTCTACATTTGTTAGACAGCTAGCAACGCAGTTTTGCTCCTCATGAACGGTTCCAGCTGGATAAATGCCTAGCTGTCTCCATTTCTCTTTTCTCTTTTTAGGCGCAAAGGCCTCAACCATTATGTTCTGTTCTTCAACACCAATTCTTTGTTGATCTTCAAGAAGAATTGCAAGTTCTATTGCCATGTCATTTACTTCCTGATTTGTATCAATTCCAACTTTTTCACACATCCATTTAAGCTTATTAACGTCCTTTATTGTGAAGGGGGTTTTACCTTCTGCTGTAGCTTGAAGAGTTCTGAAGGCCTCATAAGCATGGTGACTGTATGTTCCAGCACCCATTATGTTCTTAAGAAGAAAGTTTCTCATAGCCATTGCGTTTTTTTCTATACCACAGGCACCTTTATCCTGTCCTGACTTTTCGCTTATCCTGCAAGGACCATTTGAACACAGTTGACAGCTTAATCCTTCAAGACAGAATTTGCAGCGTATCTTTTCCTGATAGGCATATCTGTCCCATACATTTGACATGCCATCATTTCTAATTCTTTTAACCATTTCTTCTACAGAATCATGATAACTGACTCTGCCTTCGCTTTTTTCTAGAATTGTTTCACTCATTTATCATCCGCTCCCTTGTAACAAATATGTAAGTTTATCCAATAATAAGGTTTCCATAAGGGTTTATAAATATGTATTAATTTGTTCAAGCTAGCGTAATAACAAGCATCAGTAGGTATAATTTGATGAATAAATTATAATAATACAAACTTAAAATAGAGTGTAACATCTAAAGTAGTACTATCGTCTTTATTATTGTAAATACCTAGCTAGGATAAAAGAGTTCAGCTTATGATGGAGGCAGATGAAAAAAATTATATGAAACTAGATGATAAAAAGGAAATTGAACAATTATGCTCAAATACTTGGGAACCTCTTTACCGTTATGTTTACTTTAAAGTTCAAAACAGGGAAGAAGCTGAGGATATTACTCAGGAAACTTATATAAAGGCTATTACGTATATGAAGAAAAATAATATTAAAATTGATAAGATTATAGGTTTCTTAAAGCCAGTTTCACTTAATATCTTAAGAGATAAATGGAGAAAGAGTAAACGTCAGGGACATCCAATTAATATCGATGATATAAATCTAGTAGAGGCTGCAGTTGAAGACTCTACTGAAATTATAGGAGAGCGTGAAATTATAGAGAATGCTCTAAGGCTTTTAAGTGATGAACAGCGACTTGTGATTGAACTAAGAATAATAAAGGGGTATTCGGTGGCGGATACTGCAAAGAAGATGGATAAGACAGAAGGAAATATAAGAGTTTTACAGTATAGAGGGCTTCAGAGGCTTTCAAAGCTGTTTAAAAATGAATTTTGACCGTTGGAGGCGAGTTATGGACAATAAAGAATATAAATTATCAAGCTATATAGATAGTTTAAATAATGAGAGAAAACCTAAAGAACACGAAATAAATATTGAGTCAGAAGAGCTTATGGAGATTTTTGATACTGTTAAAAAAGTAAAAAGCTTGAAGGAACCAAGTATGCCAGAAGGGGGTTATCGTGAAAATTTGGCTGACTCTATATATAGGAAGGTTAAACCAAGAAAATGGTCCTATGCTTTTGGAGCAACTGCGGCAGCTGCTATATTAATAGTTATATTAAATATAGCAGCACCTATTAATAAGCCTAATTTGGTTTTTGCTATGGAGAAGGCTTATAAAGAAATAAAGGCTTATCATGGAATTCTCGAGGTAGTAGAAACTAATGCAGAAGGGAAGTCTGTGACACAATCTAAAATAGAAGTTTGGGCTGACCAAGAAGGACGTTATTATGCTAAGGGATTGCAAGGAAATCAAAGCGACTTGATAACAGCAAATGATGGACAAAAAAAGTGGCAAGTCCAACCTAAGGAAAAGGAAGTTGACGTGTTTGCAGCATTCCCGGATCAGTACAGTTTCACCTTTGAAATTGGAAAAGAGATTGAAAGTATAAAGAGTGATGTTAACACTAAGGTTATAGGTGAGGAAATTCTTTCAGGAAGAAAAGTTTCAGTAATGGAGGTAACCCCTGAAGGAGGAAATTCATATAAGATATGGATAGATAAAGAGACGAAGATGCCTTTGCAAAAGCAGACATCTATGGAGAACTCAGTTCAGTATAAAATGTATTATTCAAATATAAACTTTACAGAAACTATTCCAAGAGAGCTTTTAAGCTATAGTGTGCCTAAGGGATTTAAAGAAGTTAATTCAAATACAGATCAAGTGGTAAGCAATATTGAGGAAGCATCAAAAATAGCAGGATTTATACCTAGAACAATTAAAACTATACCTTCAGGATATAATGAGAGCAGTATTGCAATCATAAATGATACAAAGTCTGTTAAGATTAGCTATACATCTCAGAATAGTGAAAAGAAAATATATATTATACAGAAAAAAACTTCAGAAGAGTTGAAAGTAGCATCTACAGCTATTTTAGGAAAAATAAATAATAATACTGCTGAAGTTCAATCACCAGTGCAATCTGAAATAGGAGTACTTAAAGGTGGAGGAGCTTATGCTGGAGTAACAGGCTTAAGCTCAGTAAGATGGCAGGAGGATGGTATTGAATATGCAACTGTTGGAAATACATCGCTTGAAGAATTGTCAGATTTTACTGAAAAAATAGCAAATGGAACCGTAGAATTATATGATAAGCCGTCAGATAAGCCTAAAATAGAAGTTAATGTTAATATGGAAGCAGAAAAGGGAGATCAGAAAAATGCTGATGTAGGACACTCGCCATGGAAGCTTGATCCAGTGTTTGTTTCCCAGGTTTTTGTATGCTTAAAAATTTCGCCTGAAGGAATTGCGGGAGATTACCCTATAAAATATGAAGAGCTTAAACTTGTAAAAAATAATGGTAAAGAGGCAGTAGTTGAGGTAAGCGGAAGTAAAACACTTGTTAGAAGAGTGTATTTAGAAAGGCTGATAAGACAGGATAATACAGGAATATGGACTGTAGTTGGATTTGATCCGGCTGAGAAATAAATATACGTCCATTGGAGAAAACTAGGAGAAATAAAATATATAATAAAAAAGACTGGAATTTCCAGTCTTTTTTATTATATAGATTTTTTAAATCCCTTGCCTTGTATTTCTGATGTATCAATTATAGACATGAAAGCATAAGGATCAGCAGCTTCAACTATTCTCTTAGCTTTAGGTACTTGGGATAACGATACAACTGAGTATACAAGCTTTTTTTGTTTCTTGCTATAAGTACCAAGACCGTATAATAGAGTTGAACTTCTCTTTAGATCCTGATGTATCTTATCTATAATTTCCGTCTCCTTATCAGTAACAATTAATAACATCTTCTTTCTGTCAAAACCATTAATAACCTTATCAATAACAGCTGAAACTAAGAACATTGATACTAATGTATATAAAGCCCTTTCGATTCCAAAAAATATTGCCCCTATAGCAACAATTACAATATTTATTCCAAAAGATATTTTACCTATTTCCAAGCTATAGCGTCTTCTCAATATCATTGAAATAATATCTGTTCCACCAAGAGAACCATAATTGCTAAAAATAATACCGAGAGAAAGACCATTTAGAGTTCCTCCGTAAATGCAGCTTAGAAGCAGATCTTCAGAATAAAAAAATTGAGATACGTCTTTAGTTAAGATTAAAAAAAGCGACTGAGCTGCTGTACCAATTATAGTTAGCATAGTAAATTCTTTATCAAGTTCTCTAATGCTCAAAATAAATAGAGGTATATTAATTAAAATTATGAAAAGTCCAGCATGTATGCCTGTTAGATATTGAAGTATTAGCGAAATACCTGATACTCCGCCGCTTAAAAGTTTGTGAGGTATGATAAACATATTAATTCCAATAGAGGATATTAAACTGGCTGCTAAGATAATTACTATTCTTTTCAATGTAATTAAAGGATTTAATTTCAAGATATCACCGTCCTTTGCCTATAGTGTTTCACATAAGCATTAATATTATTTTAAGCTAGAATTTAATAAATATTACTCTAGTTTCCTAATATATATGTATGAGGCTTTGGATAAATTAATAGTGTGGATGTATTGAGTTCTATTTTAAAGGAGGGGTAATTATGGATAATAATAAAGGATTAAGTAAAACAAGACCTAAATCAAACCCTGAGCTTAGAAAAGTTTATTTTCAAAATGGTGGACACATTGGTATTGAAAATGGACGTAAAATAGGAGTTCATGAACCTGAGAAACATTCATTTGCAGCTAATTCAGAAAAGTAATTGATTAAAAACCATAATTTAGGTAAAATTAGCCTAAGTTATGGTTTTTTTATAAATAAGCTGTTATAATTAGTTTTATTTTAACTAATAGTGGGAAAAGTATATGATATATAGTAATTATAATTAATTTTATAAAATACATTAACTAAATAATGATAATTATTAGAAATAGCAAAGGAGGCAAACATTTTGAAAGGAAATAACAAAATTAGAATTATTCCATTAGGTGGTCTTGGGGAAATTGGTAAGAACATAACGGCCATTGAATATAAAGATGAAATAGTTGTCATTGACTGCGGAAATTCTTTTCCAGACGAAGATATGTACGGCGTTGATCTAGTTATTCCAGATGTAACTTATTTAATTAACAACAAAGACAAGGTTAAAGGTATATTTTTGACACATGGACACGAGGATCATATAGGTGCACTTCCCTATGTGTTAAAACAGATAAATGTTCCTATTTATGGAACAAGGCTTACTTTAGGGCTTGTAGAGCTTAAACTTAAGGAACATAACATACTTAATGATTGTGAACTTAATGTTGTCGAGCCGGGATATGTCGTAGCTTTAGAACAATTAAAAGTAGAATTCATAAGAAATAGTCACAGCATTGCAGGTTCCTGTTCTTTATGTATACATACACCAATTGGTCGAATTGTGCATACAGGAGATTTTAAGATTGACTATACTCCTATAGATGGAAAGATGATGGATTTAGAGCGTTTTGCAAGACTTGGTAGTGAAGGTGTACTTCTGCTAATGGCAGACAGTACAAACGTTGAAAGACCAGGTTATACAGTTTCTGAAAGAGTAATTGGAGAGACCTTCCACAAAGCTTTTTCAAAAGCACAGGGAAGAGTAATAGTAGCTACGTTTGCATCAAACATACATAGAATGCAGCAAATTATAGACGCATCTCTTGTGCATGGAAGAAAAATTGCTTTTAGCGGAAGAAGTATGGAGAGAGTTTCGCAGGTAGCTATGGAGTTAGGTTATTTGAACATCCCAGAAGGTAATAATATAGGAGTTGATGAAATTCATAAATACCCTAATGAAAAGGTTACTGTTATTACTACAGGAAGTCAGGGCGAGCCTATGTCTGCATTGGCTAGAATGTCCACTTCCACACACAAGATTCTTAAGGTAGAGCCAGGTGACATGGTTATTATTTCTGCATCACCTATACCTGGAAATGAGAAGTTTATTTCAAGAGTAATAAATGAATTGTTTAAAAAAGGTGCAGATGTTATTTATGATGCTTTAGACGAAGTACACGTATCAGGTCATGCTCGTCAAGAAGAGTTAAAGCTTATGCATTCATTAATTAAGCCTAAGTTCTTCCTGCCTGTTCATGGAGAATACAGACACCTAAGACACCATACAATACTAGCACAGAAACTTGGTATGGATCCTGCCAACACTATAATAATAGAAACAGGAGAAGTGTTGGAGGTTTCAAAGGACGAGATTAAGAAAGCAGGAAGAGTTCCATCAGGAGCAGTAATGGTTGACGGGCTTGGAGTTGGAGATGTTGGCAACATAGTGCTAAGAGACAGAAAGCATCTTGCTGAAGATGGAATTTTAACAGTAGTTGCAACAATTGAAAAGGAAGCTAGAAGTGTTTTAGCTGGTCCAGATATTATAACAAGAGGATTCGTTTATGTTAAAGAATCTGAAAGCTTAATCAATGAAACTAAAGAGCTAGTAAGAAGAGAACTTGAAAAATGTATGGATGAAGGAATAACAGAATGGATTGTTATTAAATCCAACATTAAGAATGCAGTTGGAAAATTCCTCTATGAAAAAACTAAGCGAAGACCTTTAATATTGCCTATAATAATGGAAATTTAAATATAAGACTTAAGATAAGCAGTTCATTAGAACTGCTTATTTCTTTGCTAGCAATTCACTATTTTTATTAATAGGCATATAATTAGCGTAATATAAGTAAAATCTTATAAAACCAGCGATTTAGTTTCAAGCATTACATTTTCTATTTAATTATTATATAATAGAGGTTGTGTTCTAAAAAATTAAAGGGGGAAGATACGTGAATACATTGAAAAAATTTATAAGTTATTATAAGCCTTATAAGGGAATGTTCTTTATGGATATGTTCTGTGCACTTACTCTTTCAGGAATAGATTTAGCATTTCCAGTGCTTGTAAGATTTTTGTTAAACGATGTTTATACAAGGGATAAAGCACAAATAATCAAATATGTAGCACTAATAGGTGCAGCACTTCTATTGATGTATGTTATAAAATATTTTTGCCAGTATTATATAACTTCTTGGGGACACATTATGGGTGCAAGAATGGAATCGGACATGAGAAGGGACATATTCAGCCATCTTCAAAAGCTTTCCTTTTCTTACTATGATAATACAAACACAGGAAAACTTATGTCTAGAATTGTAACTGACTTGTTTGATATATCTGAGCTTGCGCATCATGGGCCAGAGGATATTTTTATATCTATACTAAAGATTGCAGGTTCCTTTATTATTCTTATGAGTATTAATGTTAAGATAACTGTTATACTAATATTTATAACTTTATTCATGATATATTTCTCAATAAACTATAACCAGAGAATGAAGTCTATATTTAAAAAGAACAGAGAAAAAATAGCAAATGTAAATGCTCAAATACAGGACAGCCTTTCAGGTATAAGAGTTGTCAAGTCTTTTTCAAATGAACATATTGAAAATAAGAAGTTCCAGAATGGAAATCAGGAATTTCTTGAAACTAAAGAAGACAGCTATGGAGTTATGGGAAAGTTCTTTAGCATGAATGGCTTTTTTCAAGGGATTTTATATCTTTCAGTTGTGCTCTTTGGCGGTATTTTTATAAGCAATGGTGAGATTCAAACCTCAGATTTAGTTATTTATATACTTTATATAAATATATTCTTAAACCCTATTGACAAGCTTGTCAACTTTACTGAGCAGTATCAAAAGGGAATAACAGGCTTCGAAAGATTTTTAGAGGTTATAAATATTCACCCTGATATTACAGATAGGAAAGAAGCTGTTGAATTAGGTAAAGTTAAGGGGCAAATAAGTTTTGAAAATGTTACCTTCAGTTATGACAATAGAAATACAGTGCTAAACAATATCAACGTAAATATTGAGGCAGGAAAAACTATCGCTGTTGTTGGACCTTCAGGGGGAGGAAAGACTACCTTCTGCAGCATAATACCAAGGTTTTATGAGGTGGACAATGGTGCTGTTAAAATCGATGGTATCGACATTAGGGATATCAAGCTTAAATCCTTAAGAAATAATATTGGTATAGTTCAACAGGATGTTTATATGTTCTCGGGAACAATTAAGGAAAATATTGCTTATGGAAAACCTGGATCAACGGATGAAGAAATAATTGAAGCAGCCAAGAAAGCAAATGCTCATGAGTTTATTATGGGACTTGAACAGGGGTATAACACCTATGTTGGGGAAAGAGGTGTTAAGCTTTCTGGAGGACAGAAGCAAAGAATTTCTATTGCAAGAGTATTTCTTAAAAACCCACCAATATTAATTCTTGATGAAGCTACTTCAGCACTTGATAATGAAAGTGAAAAATATATACAAAATTCACTTGAGGATTTAGCTAAGAATAGGACCACCGTTGTTATAGCACATAGATTAAGCACTATAAGAAATGCAGACAATATTCTAGTTCTAACAGAAGAGGGAATTCAGGAGGAAGGAACTCATGATGAGCTTTTAGACAAGAATGGGGTTTATGCCGGTCTTTATAACATGCAATTTGAAATAGCTTAGGAATAAGATGCTGAGTTTACTTCATATAAATTATATTTAAGATGGAAACTAAAAGCGTATAAATTACGTCTATAATTATGTAAATATTTTATAAGGCAGGCGGTGGCAGTCGTGTTTAAAAAGCAAGGCTTAATTTTACTATTGGTAATGATTTTATTTAGTGCTTCAGCTTGTAATTTGACTAAAGAGAATACTAATGGATATTCAGATAAGAATATAGATAGTAACTCTGGCCAATTGAATCCACCTACAAATGGACCAAATGAAGATATATCAAAGGGTGATCAAGACATAGAAGTTGATAAAACTAAAGAGCAGATTAGTAGTATGAGTCTTGAAGAGAAAATTGGGCAAATGCTCGTAGTAGGGATTGATGGATATAATTTAAATTCAAATACAAAAAATCTCCTTGATAAGCATAAGGTTGGCGGCATCATTGTTATGGGTGAGAATGTTCAAGATTCAAAGCAGCTGCTGAGTCTGATAAATGAAATTAAAAAAGAAAATCAAAAAAATAAGATTCCTCTATTCATGACCATAGATGAAGAAGGTGGAAGAGTTACAAGGATGCCAAAAGAATTTAAGAAACTTCCTTCAAATAAAGTTATAGGGCAAATTAATAATCCTACTTTTTCCTATAAACTTGGAAGTGTAATTGCAGAAGAAATAAAAGCTTTTGGATTCAATATGGATTTTGCACCCGTTCTTGATATAAATAGTAATCCTAGAAATCTTGTTATTGGGGATAGAGCCTTTGGAGCAAAAGCAAGTATAGTGAGTAGCCTAGGTATTCAAACAATGAAGGGTATTCAGAATCAAAACATTATTCCAGCAGTAAAGCATTTTCCAGGCCATGGAGATACTTTAGTAGATTCTCATAAAGGGCTTCCTTCTGTAAGTAATGATTTAAAGAGACTGAAGAGTTTGGAACTTATACCTTTTTCTGAAGCTATAAAGAATAATGCAGATGTGGTAATGATAGCACACATACTTCTACCTAAAATTGATAAAGATAATCCTTCTTCAATGTCTAAAATAATTATAACAGACATACTTAGGAAGGAACTTAAGTTTGAAGGTGTAGTTATAACTGATGACATGACAATGGGAGCCATAGTGAAAAATTACCCAATTGGAGAGGCTGCAGTAAAGTCAGTAAGCGCAGGAGCCGATATAGTGCTGGTATGCCACGGCTATAACAATGAATTAGAAGTGATAAATACTTTGAAGAATGCAGTTGTCAAAGGAGAGATATCTGAAGAAAGAATAGATGAAAGTGTGTATAGGATTTTGAAGCTTAAAGAAAAGTATCAGTTAAAAGATGAAATAATAAACACCGTAGATGTGAACAAAATCAACAGCAAAATAAATAATCTGTTGAACTCATATGTCAACAAAAAGTAGTTAAGAGCAGCCACACGTGGCTGCTCTTTATATGTTCTGGATTTAACCTATGTAAAGTTTTCTTAACTTTCAGATAATACCTGAATAACCTTCAGATATTAAAATTATAAGTGTACAAGACAATAAAGTTAAATAAATTGGAGGGTTCAAGAAATGAAATCAAATAAATTTAAAATGGTGGTTAGCGCACTAGCTATTAGCATGATTGCAGGAGCTTTTGCAGGCTGTGGAAGCAAGGAAACAACATCGCAGAATTCAGGCACTTCTGCAACAAAGGAGATAGCTGGTGGTATAACAGCTTCGGGCTCCACTGCATTACAGCCTCTAGCAGAGCAAGTTGGTAAAAAATTTGCTGAGAAGTATCCAGATGCTTCGGTTAATGTGCAGGGAGGAGGTAGTGGTACAGGTTTAACACAAGTTCTCCAAGGAGCAGTTGATATAGGAAACTCAGATATATTTGCAGAGGAAAAGCTAAAGCCTGAGGAAGCTAAACAGCTAGTAGATCATAAGGTTGCGGTGGTAGCCTTTGGTGTAGTGGCTAATACAAAAGTAAAAGTAGACAATTTAAAACAAGAAGATCTGGTAAAAATATTTACTGGTGAAATAACTAACTGGAGACAAGTTGGCGGAGATGATATGAACATAATTGTTATCAACAGACCAAAATCTTCAGGAACAAGGGCAACTTTCAAGAAATATGCTTTAAATGATAAAGAAGAGGTTGAAGGAAAGTCACTAACACAAGATTCCAGCGGAGCAGTAAAAAAGACAATAGAAGAAACTGATGGTGCAATAGGATACCTAGCTTCTTCATTCTTAAATGAAGCTGATAATACTAAGGGATTGAAGATGATTAAGCTTGATGGTGTAGAGATGACCAAAGAGAATGTTATCAATGGCAAGTATAAGATATGGTCTTATGAGCACATGTATACAAAAGGTGAAGCAAAAGACGTTGCAAAAGCTTTTCTTGAGTATATAGTTAGTGAGGAAGTTAAGCCTGTAATTACCAAACTTGGATATATTCCTATAAATGATATGAAGGTATCTAGGTAAGATGTTTGAATAACTAAATAAATAAAAAACAAGAGCTTACATATGAAGCTCTTGTTTTTTATTTACTTTATATAACGCTTTAGTTATCTGCAATAGATAAGAAACCTTTAGAAAATCTTTAGGATTAATACCATAGTATCTTTAAGAATTAATAGTAGTATATAAATAGTTAATAGATTTAATTATAGAAAAGATAATGATGGCCAGCAATACAAAGAGGATGAATAAAATGAGGTGATTACATAACTATAGTATTATATAATTAGGAATGAAATCCTATAAATATCATTTATGAGAGAGGTAAGTAAAGTGGATACATATAATATTTTAGTTGTGGAAGATGAAAGAGATATAGCAGTTGCAATTGAGGCTTACTTGACAAATCAAGGTTATAAGGTCTTTATTGCCAGCAATGGTATTGAGGGCCTCCAAATGGTGGATACAGAAGCAATACATCTGGCAATTGTGGATGTGATGATGCCTAAAATGGATGGGATAACCTTTACCATGAAGCTTAGAGAAAATTATGCTTTTCCCGTAATAATGTTGTCGGCAAAGTCTGAGGATGTTGATAAAATAATGGGCCTTAATATGGGGGCAGATGATTATGTGACTAAACCTTTTAAGCCTCTTGAGCTTTTAGCTAGAGTTAACTCTCAGCTTAGGAGATACACCAAATTTTTAAGCATGTTAAAGGAAAATGAAGTGAAATCCAATATACATTCCGTTGGGGGGCTAGAAATAAATACAGACACTAAAGAGGTAACGGTAGATGGAATTTTAGTAAGAACTACTCCTATTGAGTTTAAAATTTTAACACTTTTAATAAGAAACCCAGGAAGAGTGTTTTCAGCGGAGGAAATATATGAAAGAGTTTGGAACGAACAGGCAATAAGTACTGATACGATAATGGTTCATGTGAGAAATATAAGAGAAAAGATAGAGATAAATCCTAAAAATCCAAAATATTTAAAGGTGGTGTGGGGAGTTGGATACAAAATTGAAAAGCAGTAAAGGAAGATATATTATAAGTGCAGCTATTTTTTTGCTTTTAATATTTTTATCAGCAGGAATATATTCTACATATCCATTTATAAAAGAGCAGGCAAGAAAATATGAATATAACATTTTTGAGAAAGATGATTTTTTCTATAATTTAAATCGCAGCAACTACGGTATATATTTTGATACTTTAAAGAATAAGGATAATGACATTTTAAAACCCTCAGAGGTTCTTATAAGTGGATATGGAGGTCAATATTATAAAAGTGAGGAAAATTTAAAGAATTTTTATAATGAATTTGACAGATATATTTACAGGAATCAGGAGATGTTAGACACAGATTTGAAAAACCTGGACTATTACGCTGTCAATAAAGATAACAAGATGGTTAAAGAGAGAAACCAAGCTGAATTAAGCCAGCTGTTAGCTGACAATACTGAATCCAACGTCTATGAAGCACTAAATAATAAATACGATTTCTATATTGTTATTGATTATAATGACAAGGGAGACATGAGTATTAAAAGAATTTATGGAGCAGATAAACTTATTGCTTCTAGCACAATTAAAAGTAACGAAAATATAAATAATTTTGAAGTAAAGCCTATTAAGAACATGATTTATATTTATGCCGTACCTAAAGAATTAAAGTATAAGGATTCAATAACTAATTATCAAACACAAAGCAGAATCAGCTCATATACATCAGCTGCAGCAAATATTATAAATCCTGCTCTTATTTTGATAACTATCATCGCATTAATAATCCCATACAAGCTTACAAAAGAGACGATTGGATTTAACCAAATTGCTAAAGTGCCTGTGGAGATAATTGCTTCTATATCCACTGCAGCCATAGTAGTTATTCTTTATGGAGCATCCTATTCGCTGATAAGCAGCACGTTAGAAGAGGATATAATTAATTTTGCACCTTTAATTATGAGTGGTGAAGCTGCAGCTGAGATTGAGAGCCTTATTAATATTATGTTTTGGACTACCAGCTTTGCTATCGTATTTTTTACAATTATCCTACTAAAGCATATCTGGAGTATCGGAATTAAAAAATACCTAGGTGAAAACTCACTTTTATATAAGCTTTTAAGAAGCATATGGATAACTAACAGGAGAGTTTACAGCTACTTAAGCAACATTGATTTAAAAAGCAAGGAAAAGAAGAGAATCAGGCTTCTGCTTGGAATAAATCTAATAATTTTGGTTGTCATGAGTTCTATGTGGTTTCTGGGAATAATTCTTGCTATTGGATATACTATAGTTTTATTTAGAATAATAACTAAACATTACAGCGATATAAGCAACAAGTATAACAAGTTATTTGAAGCTACAAACAGGATTGCTGAAGGTAAGCTGGATATATATATTGAAGAGGATTTAGGGGTATTTAATACCTTTAAGGTGGAGCTGCAGAATATTCAAAAGGGTTTTAAAAAAGCTGTTGATGAAGAAGTAAAAAGCCAGAAGATGAAAACAGAGCTAATTACTAATGTTTCTCATGATCTTAAGACTCCTTTAACCTCTATTATTACTTACGTAGAGCTTCTAAAAGATGGAAACCTTCCAGAAGAAAAACGAAGAGAATACTTAGACACTTTGGATAGAAAATCTCAAAGACTTAAGGATTTAATAGAAGATTTATTTGAAGTGAGTAAGGCTACCAGCGGAAACATCAGCTTAAATATAGTTGATGTGGATGTTGTGGCGTTAATGAAGCAAACCCTACTGGAATTGGATGATAAAATACTAAGGTCATCTTTATCAATAAGAGCTAATTATCCCGAAGAAAAAGTGATACTTCCTTTAGACAGTCAGCGGATGTTTAGAGTTTTTGAAAATCTTATAATAAACATAACAAAGTATGCCTTAGAAGGCAGCAGAGTTTATATAGATATTTTTAACCACAGAGATAAGGTTGAAATAGTGTTTAAAAACATGGCTGCAAATGAAATAAACTTTAATGTTGATGAGATAATGGAGAGATTTGTAAGAGGGGATAAATCGAGAAATACAGAGGGAGCAGGTCTAGGTCTAGCTATAGCTAAAAGTTTTGTAGAATTGCATGGAGGCAGACTAGATATAATAGTTGATGGTGACTTGTTTAAGGTAATTATAGCCTTTGATAAAAAGCATTAAAAAAGCAGTTGAGGTGATTTTAAATTGCCTCAACTGCTTTTCTTGTTTTTGTCACCAATCAATGCTGTAGAATGTAAATCCGCTTAAAATGTTAATAGGAACTAATTTATCGATATCTATGCTCCAAACTTCAACAGGCTTGTATTCCTGTCTGCAGCCTGATAGATATGCTATTTTTCTACTGTCTGGAGACCAGGCTAAAGGTGTAGCAAAACAGCTGCCAATGGCTATAGTAGAATCAGCTTCGCCTTTTAAGCCAGTAACTCTAATTAGAGAATAATATTTTCCGTTAATAAATTGAGTTGAGCTATAGGCTATTTTAGTTGAATCTGGAGACCAGATTGGATAGTAGTTCTTAGCTTCAGGACCTCCAGGAATCTTGTATATATTTCCCGTAGCAAGCTCTATTGTATAAATTTCTGATATGCTTACTCCGGGTGTAGTATACAAAACATAGTTTCCATTTGGAGATAGCCTTACTTCGTTTAAATTTCCATTAGCATTTTTAGTAATCTGAATTTCATTACTTCCGTCTAAAGAATTTTTATATAGCTGACTGGTGTTTGAGGAGTCTTTTGCCTCGTATAGAAGTTCGTTGCTATTTGGGAACCATTGAACATATGAAGTACCTACGCGATAGATAGTTGTAGAGGTATAATTCGTAACATTGTACATTCGAATTAACTTTCCATTAGAGTAGACAATTGTTTGGCTGTCGGAAGACCAGTCAATAAATCCGGGAACAGGTATTTTATCAACTTTTGAGACTCTTTTTGTTGGCACGTCTATAATAGAAATAACTCCAGAGCTCCCTATATGTGCAATTTTACTTCGATTTGGAGCCCAGAAAATCCTTGATGTCTCGCTTCCTTCGTCTAATAACATCGTATCTCGTTGTCCTGTAGTTGTGTCATAGAACATCAGATAGGAATTGATGTCGTCGCTTAACACCGCAGCTAATCTTCCTTTTCCTCCGGGAGGTGGATAGGGAATAGAAATAGTCATGCCTGGTCTTATAGAGGCAGTAAGTCCAGGGTTAGCTTTTATAATAAGCTCAGCACTTGGTTGCCCGTTTACTATTACATTGTACCGTGCAGCAATCTTGTAAAGAGAATCTCCAGGGTTGACAACATAAAAGGGTACTCCTTGAGGAATATTGAGGATTTGACCAGGCATTATAGTATAAGGTTCTTCAATAGTATTTGCTTTTAAAATTATACGAATAGGAATACCATACCTTGTTGATATAGCATAAATTGAATCCCCAGGCTTTACTACATAAGTGGTGACGCCAGGAGGCATTGACAACTGCTGACCTATATAGATTTTATATGGAGCTTTAAGATTGTTTGCATTTATTAAAGAGATAATAGGAATATTAAAGCGCTTTGCAATACTGCTGATGGTATCACCAAAGCGGACTGTATAAAATACTTGCATATGCTTCTCCAAAAAAAATTAATATCAATATATAATATGAAATTTTGAAAAAGGTGTGTTTGATTGCTTAAAGGTATATTTTTAAAAAGTTAACTTGTTAACTTTTTACCTTTAGCTAAAAGCAATGGAAGTGATATTAATTAAAATACATTTATCCATACTCTTTCAAGAGCATGTTTTTCCAGTATTTATAGTAACATGGATAATCTTCTCTAATGTATTCATAAAAATCATTTAGAGCTTCGCGCTTTCTTAGTCCTTTTAGCATCGAACGTGGGTAGGTTCGTATTTTTTCATAACTTTTTCTGGGATCAATAACCTTAATGGTTTTATCAGGCTGCAAAAATATATGTCCAAGACGCATGTCAAGCCTTGTAAAACCTAGATCCCTAAAATTATCAATAAGCTTGACAAGTTCAAGTGAAATATTTTTATCAATCTCGTAATAGTTTAAGTAATGAGATAGAGTGGTGCCGTGTATAAAACTCATAACTATAGAATTATTATCAAAATAAAAAACAGTAGGAAAAAACCTGCTGTTTCGTGCTTTCAGAAGTATCTCGATTTGGCGTTTGCAAGAATTAGAATTATGAAATATCTTTATTACTCTATCATTAGGAAGTAGATAGACCTTGCCCTCATGCCCCTGACCGATCATCCTCAGTTCACTTATGTCATAACATAAATAATTACACCTATACTTATGTTTTTTTCGCATTATATCACCCCATATTATTAAAATAAATTCTGAAATTCTTATTAATATTAGTCTATGGACAGCAGTAAAAAATGTTACAGTTTCTAGTAACAATTAACACTTTAAAATCATAATATATTGTGATTGCTAAAATAACAGCAGTTCAATAGTTGGAATGAATAAAAGGCAGAGCAACAAAAATCAATGTTGTTGCTCTGCCTTTATTTATTGAAACAAGCTCTTCTTTTTCATCTTTAAATAAATTGTAAGTCCAATGCTATCTGCAAGGAACCAGCCTAGAGGAACAGACCACCATATGCCGCGCTGAGCTAACTGAGGAATCCTTGAAAGTACATATGCCATGATTACTCTAGTACCAAGAGACATTATTGTAAGTATCAAGGAGGTATTTAATGCTCCAATACCTCTAAAAAATCCATAGAACATAAATAAAAAACCTATTAATATATAAAATACAGATATTATAGACAAATATTCTACACCAAGAGTTATTACATTAATTTCATCTGCATTTACAAAAATCTTCATTAAATTCTTGGAATTTATAAAAATCAATGTAGAAAAAACTAAACAAAATAAAACTATTGTACGAGCAGCAGATTTTATACCTTCATGTATTCTTGAAGTATTCTTAGCTCCTTTGTTTTGAGCTATATAAGTAGAAAAAGCATTGCCAAAATCCTGAACTGGCAAGTATGCTATAGAATCAATCTTTCCAGCTGCAGTAAAAGCTGCAATTGTATCTGGCCCAAAAGTATTTACAATTCCCTGAACGCAAACCATTCCAAAGGTCATAATAGACTGTTGAATTGATGTAAGAATGCTATATTTACCAATCATGAGTGATATGTTTTTGTCAAATACCATATCCTCACGCTTTAGTCTAATAAGAGGTATTTTTAGAAAAGCATAGACTAAACATAAGACTGATGATACAGCCTGAGCTATTATAGTTGCAAGAGCTACTCCTTCTATACCCATATTAAAATTAATTACAAACACTAAATCAAGCACAATGTTAATGATAGCAGCTAAAACTAAAAAATATAATGGAGTTCTTGAATCACCTATAGATCTAAGTAAAGCTGAACAAGCATTAAATAGAAATACAAATATTAATCCTCCAAAAATGATTCTTAGGTAATCGCTTGAGCCTTTAAATATGCTTTGAGGAGTTTTTATAAGAAGCAGCATATTATCAATATTTAATATGATTGCAATTGAAAGTATAACTGTAAAAAAACCTATCAATGAAAAGGATATAAATATTGATTTACGAAGCTTTGAATAATTTTTCTCACCGAAGAAAAATGAATAAACGGCAGAAGCGCCCATACATAATCCTATTATTATAAAAGAAAAGAAGTTCATAAGCATAAATGACGAGCCTACTGCTGCCAATGATTCTGTTCCAATGAACTTTCCAACGACAACTGAATCCACAATGTTATATAATTGTTGAAATAAGTTTCCAATCAAAAAAGGAAGTGAAAACTTTAGTATAGTTTTTGTAGGATTTCCTTTAGTCATATCAGTAACCATTAGTATTCCCCCTTGCATTGTTTTACTCTATTGTAGTCTAACATAGATTAACATATAATAAAAATATTGATATATTATAGAATCCATATGTTTTTTTATATAGGAGATAAGTTCATGGAAATAAAACAGCTTTTATATTTTGTAACTGTGGTAAATGCGGGAAACATTACAGCTGCATCAAAAAAACTACATATAGCTCAACCTGCTCTTAGCAATCAAATAAAGAATCTAGAGGAACAATTAGGAACTAAGTTATTTCATAGAGGATCAAGAAGGATAACTTTAACTGATGCAGGGGAAATTCTTTTAGATAAAGCAAATAGTATGCTGGAGCTGCAAAACTCAATTGAAAAGGAACTTCAGGATAATAAGAGCGGTTTTAAGGGAACCTTAAGGATTGGAACAATATCTGCAATAGATGCCGACTTTTTAGAGAGGTTTTTTCTTAGGTTTCATAAAAAATATAGTAAAGTCAGATATGAGATCTATGAAGGGATTACACCAGAAATTATAGAGCTGCTTTTTTCTGGAGTCATAGAAATTGGAATTGTGAGGACTCCCTTTGAAACGACTGGATTGAATACAATTTATATGAAAAGTGAACCAATGATAGCCGCATATAGTACTGATAGTGATTTAGACAAATATGAGGAAACAATTTTGATTGAAGAATTAAGGGGAAAGCCCCTTGTTATATATAGAAGATTTAAAGATGTTGTAATTTCAGCATTTCAAAAAGAGAGAATAAACCCATCAATTCTGTGTATAAATGATGATTCCAGGACTTCTTTATTATGGGCAAATGCAGGTTTGGGAGTTGCTATAGTACCTATGTCCTCTAAAAGCCTTGTACTTGCAAATAATTTGAAGTTTAAGATTATAGATAATCAGTCTCTATATACACAAAACTCCATAGTGACTCTCGAAAATAATAAATTATCTACAGTAGCAGTAAATTTCTTGAAGGAAATAACAAATAATTAATGCTAGGTAAATTATTGTAGGAATTTGTGTAATCTTGTATAATTGTATATATTATCTTACTATGAAAAGGTTATATTTAGCTTAGTATAAATATTTGTTTTCTTACTTAAGTGGGGTGCATAGGATTGGGCTTATTTAATTCTAGAAGAAAAATTGTGTTAGGTACAACTATCTACGTAATATTTTTTTATTTATGGATTTTTTTATGGCAGGATAATAAAAGGATGCTAACAATTGGTTCTGATATACTGCAAACTGTTGCTCTCATAATAACCCTTATTTTACTAATTACAACCTATAAAAAAATATCTAAGAGAGAGAAGAAATTTTGGCTGTTTATGGTTCTTGGGACGTTCTCTTATACTATAGGAATGCTAATTTGGAGTTATTACGAAATAATATTAAAGATAGAGCATCACTATGCAGGGTATTTTAGTTTATTTTTTGCCTTAATGTATTTTTTCTATCTAAGTGCCGTATTTTACAGGATGCATAAAGGAAGAAGCGCGTATAAGAGCCTATATTCAATATTTGATGCTCTTATAGTTATGATTGCTATAATAAATTTGAGCTACAGATTTATTATAGCTCCCATGTTTCAGCAATTTAATGGACAATCTATTATTTGGGTCTTGCTGACCTTGGGTAGTCCGGTTTTTGATTTAACCATGTTGCTAGGAGTACTGTATTTATACTTTCTATTAGGCGAAGAAGCGTATTACAGGAAATACATACTTATCTTTGGAGGTATATTTACTCTTCTTATTGCTGATTCCTATTATTTTCTAACTGCATCAAAAGGACTTTATTCAACTGGCAGCTTATATGACCCTCTATGGGCTTTAGCATTTTTTATTATTGGGATTTCAGGCTTATATTCATTGTATTTAGAGCAGCGACAAATAGTAACCGAAAAAGCCTCTTCAAAGATAAATGTGCTTCGAATTAGTATGCCTTATGTTGTAGTGACAATTTCCTTAACTGTAGAGTTAGCTTATTCACATGATTTGTTTTCTGTCGGTATGGTTATTACCATGCTTCTTGTTATAGTGAAACAGATTCTTGTTATTATTGACAATAAGAAGCTTTTGCAGGATGTTTCAACCTTGAACCATAGACTTGAAAGCAAGGTTGAACAGAGAACAAAGGAACTAAAAGAAAGCAAGCAGATTTATAAATCATTGTACGACCAACATTATTTAGCAATCTATTCTTTAGACCTTGAGGGCAGGATTACAAGCATAAACTCAGCCTGTGAAAATTTATCTGGCTATTCTGAGAAAGAGATTTTAGAAAAACCGATTTTTGATTTAATAGATAAAGAAAATCAGGAAATGGCAAAAAAGTATTTCATCAGCACTGTTAGTAATGGCCCTTGTAATTTTGAAATGCTCTTTACAACGAAGCTGGAAAAGAAGCTAGAGCTAGATGTTACCTGCATTCCAATTATTGTAGATAGCAAGGTAACAGGCATATATGGCATTATTAAAGATATAACTGAATATAAAATAAATCAGGGAAAAATCCATCATATGGCTTTTCATGATTCACTTACAAGTCTTCCAAATAGAAGATTTATTAAAGATAAAATCGAAGAACTGATGATTGATATAAAAAACAATACTGAGAAGGCTGCAGTTATGTTCATTGACCTTGATAGATTTAAGGGGATAAATGATACTTTAGGACATGAAATGGGAGATCAGCTGCTGATTGCTGCATCTAATCGCCTGAAAAATTGTCTTAGAAAAAGTGATATTGTAGCTCGTCAGGGAGGCGATGAATTTACTGTACTTTTAAGTAGCGTATCTGATACTAATGATGTTATTAAAGTGGCGGAGAAAATTATTAATTCTCTAAGCAATCCATTTTTAATAAACAAACATGAGCTGGTTATAAGTTGTAGTATTGGAATTGCAATGTTCCCTGATGACGGTGAAGATTGGATAACTCTTATGAAAAATGCTGATGCTGCAATGTACAGCGTAAAGGAAGAGGGGAGAAACGGGTATAATTTTTATATACCAGAATTAAATCAAATAAATTCCCAAAAGTTTATTTTAGATAAAAGTCTTAAAAATGCCATTAAGCGAGAAGAATTAATTCTATATTATCAACCTCAAATTAATACTAAAAACAATGAAATTATTGGAGCAGAAGCATTGGTTCGCTGGAATCACCCAAGTTTAGGTCTTGTTCCACCTAGTGAGTTTATTGCCTTAGCTGAAGAAACAGGGCTTATACTTACAATAGGAGAGTGGATATTGAGAGCTGCCTGTAAGCAAATGATGCTTTGGCAGCAAAAAGGATATAAATTATCAAAGATGGGTGTAAATATATCTGTAAAGCAATTTCAATTAGATGACTTCGTTGAAGTTGTTTCAGGAATATTAAAGGATACTGGTTTGGATGGAAGATACTTGGAGTTAGAAATTACTGAAAGTATAGCTATGCAAAATGAGGATGAAGTTATAGTTAAAATATTGGCACTAAAACAGATGGGGATTTCAGTTTCTATTGACGACTTCGGGACGGGATATTCTTCTCTGAGTTATCTAAAGAAGTTTCCTATAAGCACACTAAAGATAGCACAGCAATTTGTAAAAGATATTAAAAATGACTCTGATGAAGAAGCTATTGTTTCTGCAATTATTGCTATGGCTAATAAATTGAATATAAATATTATTGCAGAAGGTGTGGAAACAGAGTCTCATGTGAAGTTTTTGACTAATCAGAAGTGCTATATTATGCAGGGATATTTCTTTAGCAGACCCTTATCCTCAGATAAGTTTGTGAATGTTTTAGAGAGAGGTTTAAGCTAAAGCTAAATTAAGATATAATAAATACTATAAAGAGATAAGTGAGGTACAGGGTATGGTGGATTTAAAAAGTATGACTCCTAAAGAAAGGAGAGAGTACATTTGGGACTACTATAAAATTCATATTATTGGAGGACTTATTGGTATATTGCTTATAGGTTCATTTATCTATGGACAGGTTACCAGGGTAGAAACCATATTTAATCTGACTTTGATGGGCTCGGCTTCAATAGAGCCTAAGAGAGAAGAATTACAGAAAGATATAACAAGTCTTTTGATAAGTCCTACAGAAAAGAAAAAAGAAGCTTTTATAAGTACTATGCCAATTGCTGGAAACTTAACTAGCTCAGATGCTTCTAATATGCAGCTTATACAAAAGTTTATGGCACAGATCGCTGCAAATGAGCTTGATCTTATTGTAATGGATAAAAATGATTTTAATAAATTTTCAGAGGAAGGCATATTTTCAAAGCTTGAGGATTTAACTGACTTTAAGTCAACTGAATTTAAAACCCAAAAGCTTGTTAAAAACAGTGCAGGAGACAGTAACTACGGAGTAGATGTGGAAAGTAACAAGAAACTTGAAGAGATTGGCTTTAATACTAAAGATAAGGTTATTGCTGTTATTGCTACCTCAAATAGAAAAGATCAAGCTGTAAAAGTTTTGAAATGGCTTTTAACTGAATAATTAGCTAATGAAGGGTAATCTGATTTTTATAAGTTAGATTGCTCTTTTTACTTGAAGATTTTCATATGTTTTCTTTTGGCACTATATACCATTTGACACTATAGGCCATAGTTCTACATAATATTATATGGATATCAATATGGGATAATAGGGAGAAAACTATATGGATTCAAGTTATGTCATTAAAAAGCAAGAATTTCAAAAGAAAAAGTTTAAGGGGATGAGCGGAAATATAATTTTTATAATTGTTACAATGCTTGTAAGCTTTTTCTTAAGCAGCAGAAACTATGTGTTGTTTCATACTATTATTCAAATGTTTACATCTGTTGTTGCTTTCAGCATACTAATAGTAGCTGTAAATACTTATGGAATTTCTAGAAATAGCTTTTTCATGTTTCTAGGAATAGGTTATGCCTTTGTAGGGATATTTGATTTTATTCATACAATTACATATCCGGGAATGAACATTATAAAATCATCGAATTTTAATATTTCACTGCAAGCTGCAGTTTTAGCAATGTATGTAGAAGCAGCTACTACTTTGTTTTCTTATAAACTTCTGAAAAGTAATTGTACTAGCTTTAAACCATGTTTAGTTGCTAAGGGGATTTTTTTCTTGGCGCTGGGGGCAATTTTAGCAATATTTTGGAATAATATTTTTCCTGATATAATAATGGAAAATTACAAGCCTACAGCTTTTAAAATTATGAGTCAGATAGCAATTATAGTGATGCTTGCATCTAGTGCATTTTTATATTATAGAATAAGAAAAAATATAAGTTATAGTCTTTATATTTATACCCAGCATAGTATTGCTGCAAGAATATTGACAGTTTTATTTTTTACTTTTGGAGAACCATATAATTCTTTGAATGTGATGCTTCATGTGTCGAAGTTTATGGCTTTTTATTATATATATAAAGCTCTAATAGATGTGGGACTGAAAACTCCCTACAATCACTTATACTTCAAATTAAATGCGACAAGTAGAGAACTTGCTGAAGAGAACAGCATGAGAAGAACTGTTGAAGAAGCATTTGTGAGTAATGAAGAATGTTATAAAATACTTATAGAAAATTCAAAGGATGCTATTGTTGTTCTTTGTGAGGGCAATTATATTTATGCTAATGATAAAGCTCTAAATCGTCTTGGAGTAGACCACATAAATGATTTAAAGGGTAGAACAATTTATGATTTTGTTTATGAAGATGATATAGAAAAGATAGAAGATATATTAAACGATATAAGTAATAAAAAGAGTGTGGTACCTTTCTTTGAAACTAAAATAAAGGTTAATAATGAGATACACCATATAGAAACAGCAGCTGCCTACTTTATAAATAATGGAAAACCAGCTGTATTAGCAATTCTAAGAGATTTAGACTATAAAGAGCAGGTTAAAAAACTTAAAGAGGATGTGAAAAAAAGCTCAGAACTTCTAAATGAATCCAGGGAGTACAATAAGCTTATAACTGAGTTTATATCAAATATATCCCATGAACTGAGGACTCCATTAAATGTTATATTAAGCGCTGTACAGCTTTTGAATATGGGAGGGGTAAGTAATTATCCAGAAGATAAGACCAAAAAATATCTTAATAGCATGAAGCAAAATTGTTATAGGCTTTTAAAACTAGTAAATAATTTTATAGATATTTCAAAAATTGATTCAGGTTACTTAGAACTTAACCTTCAAAATTACAATATAGTCAATATGGTGGAAGACATAACTCTATCGGTAGCTGATTATGTTAATGAGAAAGGAATAACGCTTACTTTTGACACTGATACTGAAGAAAAAATTATGGCCTGTGATTTTGACAAGATTGAAAGAATAATGCTTAATCTCTTATCTAATGCTATTAAATTTACTAATCCAGGTGACAGTATATTTGTAAACTTTACTGATGAAGGAGAAGTTGTCACCATCTCAGTAAAAGATACGGGCATAGGTATTCCTTATGATAAACAGGAAATTATTTTTGAACGCTTCAGACAAGTGGACAAGTCGTTTACAAGAAATCATGAGGGCAGCGGCATTGGTCTTGCTCTTGTTAAATCACTTATTGAAATGCATGGAGGAACTATTAAGTTAAATAGCAGTATTGGAGAAGGCAGCGAGTTTATCATAACTCTTCCTGCAGCAGCAGTTTCATATGATGAGTTTGAGGAAGAAAATTCTTATGAGAGCAACGTAGAAAGAATTAAAATAGAATTTTCAGATATCTACTCGTAAATAAAGAAGGGAGCCTTTTGAGGGCTCCCGTTTTTTTCTGTGTTTAGCAATCCATTGATTCTACAGTTCCACCAACTCTTCTTATTTGATCAAAGAGTTGTTCATGATGACAGTTAGGTTTGCATTCTCCGCCGAATATAGGTAACCTAAGAATTAAGCATATTCCTGTAGGGGAAGCAAGTTCAACAAGGTTTAAAATATTTATTGCAGCAGTTGCAGGTATATAGATACGAAATACTGTTCCGCATTTCTGTTTGCAGTTATGGTCTTGAATAGGTTGTAAATATTGAGACATAGTTAGCCCTCCTTTGAAAACTACTTTTCTTCAATAGCTTGTCAATGCTTGTTTGATTTTTTGGATAGCAATGTTAACATTCTCTGCATTCTCCAGCTAAGAATGGAAGTCTGAGAATTAGGCATATTCCTGTAGGTGCTGCTAATTCTACAATATTCAATACATTAATTTCTGCTCCTGCAGGAATGTTAATTCTAAATACTGTTCCACACTTTTGATTGCATTCACAATGATGCTCATGATGCTCATGGTGCTCATGGTGCTCATGATGTTGTTCGCAGTGATGTTCATTATTGTATTGTAGTGGTTGTGTTTGTGAACAAGGTCTTGTGTAGGAATTTTCGCGGTTTCCATAATAATTATCAGGTTGTCCAAATATATTGTTCATGGTTTGCACCTCCTTTTTGTAGTACATACTATTCGGCATCTCGATGGAATGTTACATATGGAATATAAAATTTTAAAATAAATAGAGTGCTGGAAGCACTCTAATAATCAATTTTATATTAAGTTGAATTTATGCACATACTTTGTTACGACCGCTGTGCTTTGCCCTGTATAATTCATTGTCTGCCTTCTCCATAATATTATCAATTTCTTTAATAGTCTCATCATAAGTTGCAACCCCTATAGAGATTGTAACTTTAATCTTTTGTCCATCAGAAGAAAAGAAATCATTTGAAGCTATGGTGGTCCTTATGATTTCGGAAAGTCGTATAGCTTCTATGCTTGAAAAGTTAGGAAGAATAACTGAAAACTCTTCCCCTCCCATTCTAGATATAAAGCCCGATTTTCCACAGGTTTCCTTAAGTACTAATGCCAATTCTCTAAGTACAATATCTCCGGTAGCATGGCCGTAAGTATCGTTTATTTTTTTGAAATGATCAATATCAAGCATTAAAACTGAAAGTCTATTTCCTTGTTGCAACGCTTCCTTAGTGTATTTATTAATTTCTGTATCAAAAGTTCTTACATTATTTAAACCTGTTAAAAAATCTGTAGTTGATTCATTTTTAAGTCTTTCGACATATATAAAGGAATTGTATAAATTATTAGTGATTATATATACTAAAAAATCAACGAATGCAGAACCAACCCAAAAACCAATAAGTGTTTCAACTAAAAGCACTTTATTGGGTATTAGAAAAAACAAGAGAACAGTGTAGCAGACTATTGAAAATATAAACATGTATGTCCATTTTTTTGTTCTAGATATTTTTCTTGATCCTATATGATAGCAGAAAATTGCTATAGTAAACATGGCAATAGTTGCAGATATTGAGTACATATTTAAACCTAGATAAATTATTCTAAAAGAAACTATCATAAATGTGGTGACTAAGATTGAGCTAAGAGAAGTAAACATGGACACTACTATAATAGGAACATATCTAAAGTCCAATATTAAGCCAGGCATAAGATTTACACTAAAGGTAATTAATAGTATTCCAGAAATACCTCCAATAAAGCCGGCAGTTAAGTGAAGTTTTTTTGATGAATTTTTATGTAAGCCAGTCTCGCTAAAGACTTGACTTGCGATAAATAGGGTTGTAACTAATATACAGGCATTTATGAATAATTGCCTTGTTATATAAGCTGAATTAAGTGAAAACATAGAACCCTCCACGTATTTCTGATTATGAAAATAAGAAATATTAATCCTTGCTATAGTGGTATTACTACCATAATACAAGATAATTTGAGTATAGTAAACAGTGGTTTGAAAGAACAACATTTGCTTGATTTGTTAACAGATTGTTTACAAAACTGCCATTCACCTGACACTGAACCTAAATAGAATTTAAATTAAGATAATTGTAGGGTTTATGCAATTTATAATATAGGTTTGGGAGGATAAAAGATGAAAAGTAAGCTAATTAAAGCGTTAATAGCTTGTGTAGTCGTTGTTGGAATTTCTGGAGGAGGCTATTATGGTTATAAGAAGGTGTTTGCAGCTAAGCAAGTTACAGCACCTACAGCTAGGTCCATAACAGTTGCAGCAAGAAAAATGAATCTTCAAGTAAATGTGCAAGGAACTGGTGCTGCATATTCATCAAATACTAAAGAAGTGATGCCCGGCAATAACGGAAACATAAAGGACCTTAGCTTTAAAATAGGAGATACAGTAACAGCTGGACAAAAGCTTTTTGTTTCTGATAGCGATGATGTTAGACAAGCTGTAACTACAGCTCAAAACAACTTAAATGATGCAAATTTAAACTTAACTTCAGCACAAAACGAGCTAACTGCAAGTCAAAAGGATTTATCTGATGCTGAAGCAGCTGCAAGTACTGCTGCTTCAACTAACTCTCAGTCAAGTGACACAAGCAAATCAAATAATAATCAGTCAAACAGCAGTCAAGGAACTAAATCAGTGGATTCACTGAAGCTTCAAGTTCAAAGAAATCAGGCATCTGTTGAGCAAGCTAAGCTAAAAGTGACAGCTGCAAAGGATAAGCTGACTTCAGCTAAGGATGCAGTTGGTAAAATGACAGTAACTGCTCCAATAGCCGGTGTTATTACTGCAGTAAACTTAACAAATGGAGATAGTGCTCAGCAAAATAAGGCAGTACTTACCATTGTAGATATGAGCGCAATTAGGGTTAAGGTAGCTGTCGATGAACTTGATATTGAAAAAATTAAGCTAGGACAAAAGTCTGAAGTAAAATTCGATGCTATAAAAAACAAGACCTATGAAGGTACAGTTGAAACAATTGCTCAGGAAGGAAAAAGCACTAATAACGTAACTACCTATGATGTAGTAGTCGCAATAACTAATTCTGAAGGAATTAAACTTGGCATGAATGCCAATGTAAATATTCTGGTTGAAAATAAGGAAAATGCTTTAGTAATACCTGCTGAAGCTTTAGTTGAAATGAATGGCAAAAGATATGTAAGAGTTGAAAACTCTGAGGGTAATACTGGAACACAAGGTACAGGTACTAATCAAGCAGCGACTGGAACTCCAGCAAATAATCAAGTAACTGCTAATAGTCAAGGTGCTCCAGCGCCATCGGGTTCGGCAACAACTCAGAGTGGTAAAAATAATAATGCTAATAACTCTAATAAATCTGCTAAACAGGCTGCAAGAACTAATCAAAGAAACACTGCTGCAACAACAACAAATACACAAAATGTAAGTGTGGGTAAATTAGTTGAAATAAAAACCGGACTTGAAAATGAGAATTATATTGAAGTCTTAGAAGGAGTTACAGAAGGTCAGAAGCTTTTAGTTGCCTTGCCTCAAACTAGTACAACAAATAACAATCAAAATCAAGGCAGAAATGCAATGGGCAGCTTCGGGGGAGGGGCGCCATCAGGAGCACAAGGAGGCTTCCCAAGAAACTAAATGTATTTTTGAAGAAAGGGGGAAGGTTTATGACAGATAACATAAAAGGCGAAGAAGTAATTAAAATAACAAATTTAGATAAAGTTTATAATATGGGCAGCAGTAGCTTTAAAGCATTGGATGATGTTAGCTTAAGCATCTCTAAGGGGGAATATGTGGCTATAGTAGGACCATCTGGTGCTGGTAAGTCAACACTCATGAATATAATAGGCTGTCTGGATACGCCAACAGAAGGCGAATATATTCTAGATGGATTAAATACAAAATGCAGTGACAACAAGCTAGCAGAAATAAGAAACAAAAAGATTGGCTTTATATTTCAAAACTATAACTTGCTGCCCAAATTAAATATAATGGAAAATGTGGAGCTTCCGCTTCTTTACTTAGGATATCCAAACAGCAAGATAAGGGAAAAAGCAAAGGAAGCTATTGAAAAAGTTGGACTTACAAGCCATATAAAGCATAAACCATCAGAGCTTTCGGGAGGGCAAATGCAAAGAGTTGCTATTGCTAGAGCCTTAGTTACTGACCCGCAGATTATTCTTGCAGACGAGCCTACTGGAGCCTTAGACAGCAAAACAGGAAAAGAAGTATTAAAGATGTTAGATGATTTAAATAAAGAAGGTAATACTATAATTATGATTACTCACGATAAGGAAATAGCATCAAATGCAAAGCGTATTATCACTGTAAAAGATGGAAAAATACAGTCTGACAGCCTCAATGATTGTGAGGTGGGAGCATGAGACTATCAAAACTTTTGAAGGTAGCAATGTCTTCTGTTTGGAATAATAAAATGCGATCCTTTCTTACGATGCTGGGCATAATAATTGGTATTTCTTCAGTTATAATACTTGTAGGCATGGGAGAAGGTACAAAAAAGAAAGTTACTGAGCAAATTGAAAAGCTTGGTACTAACTTAATTACCGTAAGTATAACAGGAAACAGAACATCACCCATCTCAGAGCAAGAAATAGAAGAATTAAAAACTAAACCTGGAATTAAAGAAATAGCACCTAGCATATCTGGAAATGCGAATTTAAAGGCCGGGGATAAATCTGGAACTGCAAGCCTTGAAGCATCTACGCCTAACTATACTTCAATTAGGAAGGTAAATGTAAGCCAAGGAAGATTTATTTCGCAAAGAGATATAGACAACAGATTCAAGGTGTTGGTTATAGGACCTGAAACAGCTACCAATATGTTTGAAACTACTAATGTTGTGGGCAAGACAATGTATGTTAACGGAATTGAGTTTACAATAATAGGCGTGCTTGAATCACAAGGAACTTCAAATGCAGGCTCGAACGATGATAAAATTATACTGCCAATATCAACTGCGCAAAGACTTCTTAAAAACTCTACAATAAGAACTTTTTATATAGAAGCAGAGAATAAAGACAAAGTAAGCGAAGCTATGGCTTACTTGCAATTGTTCTTAAATAAAAAGTATAATAATGATACAAAGAGCTTTAGGGTTATGAACCAAACCACTCTCCTTGAAACAGCTAACGCAACAACTGAAAGCATGACAACAATGTTAAGCGGCATAGCTGCTATTTCACTAGTAGTCGGAGGCATAGGCATTATGAATATAATGCTAGTATCAGTAATTGAAAGAACCAGGGAAATAGGTATAAGAAAAGCAATTGGAGCTAAGAGAAGAACCATACTTCTTCAATTTTTAATAGAGGCTGCAACTATAAGCAGTCTAGGCGGAATTGCAGGTGTTCTCACAGGATATTTAGGAGCTTACCTAGGGCTTAAGTACTTTAACACTACTATACTTATCTCTGGCAATATAGTTTTAGCTGCCTTTGGCTTCTCAGCAATAGTTGGAATTATATTTGGGATATACCCGGCAAATAAAGCTTCTAAGCTAAATCCAATCGATGCGTTAAGATTTGAATAAGACATAATAAAGGTGAAATATGAAAGAAAAAATTTTAATTGTTGATGATGAAGAAAGAATGAGAAAGCTTATTGCTGCTTATCTTCACAAAGAAGGTTATGAAACCTTTGAAGCTGAAAATGGTGTTCAGGCATTAAATATGTTTAAGAGCCAAAGCTTTCATTTAATAATACTAGACGTGATGATGCCTATTATGGATGGTTGGTCAACCTGTAGGGAAATTAGGAAGACCTCAGATGTTCCTATAATTTTTCTTACTGCAAAGGGTGAAGATGAGGATAAGCTTATAGGCTTTGAACTTGGAACAGATCATTATGTTACTAAGCCTTTTAATATGAAGCTTTTAATAGCAAGAATAAAAACACTTTTAAACAGAGCATATAAAACGGAAATGAAGCAGAAGAAGGAACATTTATATGATGGACTTCATGTAGATGAATTATCTCATAAGGTATCAATAAATGGAATAAGCTTAAATCTGTCTCCCAAAGAATACGATTTATTAATATATTTTATAGCAAATAAAGACATTGTTTTAAGCCGCGAAAAAATACTGGATTATATATGGGGCTTTGACTTTGAAGGTGATCTTAGAACTGTAGACAGCCATATAAAAAGGCTAAGAGAAAAGCTTGGTGAAAAGGCATACTTAATTTCAACGGTTAGAGGAACAGGATATAGATTTGAGGCAAAGAATGAAGAATAGACTACTTAATGATTTAAAGAGTAAATTTAATAGCAATACAAGTATAACTAGGAAACTATTTATAATCACAGCTATATTCTTTGCTGCTTTTGTTGGAAGCACTTTGATAATTCAATCATTGTTTTTTGAACGTTTTTATATAAGCAAGAAAAAAAGCGATTTAATAAATAATATTGAAAGTTTTAGAAGTGAATACAACAAGTCAAAGGATGTTGTTGCGGCTATGGAAGTGGCTGCTGAACATGAGGCAAATAATAATATTAAAATAGTAATTTTAGACAGCTCAAGCAGATTAAAATTTAATCAATCAAAATTTAGAAACGAAGGAAACAAAACAAAGGATCTTACTGACTTTATTAGATTATGGAGCGAGCAAACCAATAAATCAATTTTGGTAGACAACAAAACACAAACTTATCTAGTAAGCAATAGAGATGGTGATACAAGGAACATCGTTGCAGTGAATTATAATAGCGATAAAACAGAAGTTATCTTTGCTTTGTCTTCGCTTCAGCCAGTTAATGAAGCTGTGGGAGTAATAGAAAAGCTGTATTTTTATTTTACTCTCGTAGCAGTTTTGTTTACTATCCTTCTTGCATTTATATACTCTAAAATGATAGCTAAACCATTGGTAAAAATCAATAAGGTAGCTACAAAGATGGCACAGCTAGATTTTACTGAAAAGTGTCAGGTTGACAATAAGGATGAAATAGGAAATGTAGCTGCATCCTTAAATTTCCTATCAGAAAATCTTGATAATGCTTTAACTTCATTAAAGCAAGCCAATACTAAGCTTGAAGAGGATATCGAAAAGGAAAGAAAGCTTGAGAAAATGAGAAAAGAGTTTGTGGCAGCAGTTTCCCATGAGCTTAAGACGCCTATAAGCCTTATTGATGGTTATGCAGTAGGTCTGAAGGATGATATCTTTGAAGGCGCAGATAGAGACTACTATCTTGACATAATAATTGACGAAGCGGAAAAGATGGGAAACCTTGTTTCAGACATGTTGGATTTATCCTACCTAGAGTCAGGAAGCTTTAAATTAAAAAGAGAAAAATTTAATTTAACCGAGCTTATAGAGCACACCATTAAAAAATATGAAACTATTTTTGAGGAGAAAAGAGCAGAATTAAAACTAGACCTTCTACCGCAGGTTATAGTTAATGCAGATTGGAATAGACTAGAGCAAGTGCTTACAAACTTTGTTACTAATGCTTTGCGCCATGTAAATGAAGCTGGAAGTATATATGTTAACGCAAGAGAAATGGAAAACAGCTTTGTAGTCGAGGTGGAAAATACAGGTTCTTCAATACCTGAAGAGGATATTGGGAGGATATGGGATCAATTTTATAAAATTGACAAGGCAAGAACAAGAAAGCTTGGAGGTACTGGAATAGGGCTTTCCATAGTTAAAAATATTCTTGTGCATCATGATTACTCTTATGGAGCTATAAACACAGATAATGGTGTAAAATTCTATTTTGAAGTACCCAAACTTTAAATAAAAACAAGACCCGCAGCTTAGTTTAAGCCCTCGGGTCTTGTTTCTTTATGTCCATCTTTCAGCCCATTTTTGAATTTCATTCATAGAACTTTCCAAACTTCTGCCTTTTTCTGTTAGCTCGTATTCAATGCGCACAGGCATTTCAGGATAAACTTTTCTAACAAGAATACCTTGTTCTTCAAGTTCCTTAAATCGTTCTGTTAGCATACGAGCGCTCAGGTTTGGAATTATTTCCTGTATATCTGAAAATCGTTTTGCTCCACTAAGGAGAGAACGGATTATAAGTCCAGTCCATCTCTTTCCAAGAAGCTCAAAGGCAGCTTCAAATCTAGGACACATATGAATTTTTTCCATAGTAATCATCTCCTATGATTATTTTATCATATTTGCTTAAAAAAAATAAGTACCTAATTATTGAAGTTCAATTTTGTTGGTTTTTATAAGTATAATGAAATTGTATAAAGAATATACAGAGTTAAGATAATTTATTAATTAAAATAGATATAGCAATAAAAAATCTGGATTGAGTTTATTATATCAATCCAGACTATTTATTGCTTAGTTATTATAAAAACACCAACAACTATGATTAAGGTGCCTACCAGGGTGTTCTTAGTGATAGGTTCCTTAAACATTAAATAGCCAAAAAATAGTACCACTATATAACTGATGCTTTGCAGTGGGTATACTTTTGTTAAATCAAATTTTTTTAGTATAGAAAACCAGTAAAAGGTAGAAATGATATATACTGCTATCCCACCAAGCATGTATTTATTCAAAAGAAGATGTATAAGCTGTTTTATGGAGGACATGCTTTCTTGCTTTAATCCTGCCTTCCATAAGAGCTGTCCGCAAGCTAAAAGTATAGAGTTAAAGAAAACTAAAACCACAGCACTGATTTTAAAAACCTCCTCTGTTATGTTAAATAAAAATATAGCTAATTACTGATAGTGTATGAAAGTGGACGGTAAATATTCAAGTACAGATGCAATAACCTAGCAATATCACATTTGAAAAAATATATACAATGGTATACTATATTATTAATTCACTGAACTTAATTAAGGAGAACTATAATGATACAAGCTATATTTTTTGATATTGATGGAACTCTAATTTCCAGTAAGTTAAAAACTTGTTCAGCTTCTACTAGAAAAGCATTAGCAAAGCTTCGTGAAAAAGGAGTTTACACCTTTGTAGCTACAGGACGGCACATTTTAGAAATTGAGAAAGAACACTTAATAGATGGGCTCTATTTTGATGCATATATCACTTTAAATGGTCAGTATTGCTTTAATAGTAAAGAGGTAATTTACCAAAATGAAATTAATAAGGAAGATATAAAGAACTTAATCAAACAAATTGATGAATCTCCATATCCTTGCATGTTTGTAGAAAAGGATAATATGTATATCAACATAATAAACCAACGAGTGATAGAGGTTCAAAAATCAATATATTCGTCACTGCCTCCCATTATGGATATTCACAGGGCTTTAGAAAACCCTGTTTATCAAATAATTCCTTATATAGATAGCAAGCAAGCGGAACTTTATCCTTTAAGCGTGCTTAAGCATTGCAAGTCAATTCGATGGAATCCCTATGCAATAGATATCATTCCGGCTAGCGGCAGCAAAATGGAAGGTATCAAAAAGCTTTTAGAGTATTATAAGATTCCACCTGAAAATACCATGGCTTTTGGCGATGGAGAGAATGACATAGAAATGCTTGATTGCGTAGCTATTGGTATTGCTATGGGAAACGCTGGTGAGAAGGTAAAAAAAGTTGCGGACTATATTACTGACAGTGTAGAAAATGACGGTGTAGCTCAAGCTCTAGAATATTTTAATTTGGTTTAAAAAATAGAATAGGCTAAGAATACTTAATATAATATACTTAGCCTATTAAACGTAGAAAGGGCCTGTTTCATATAGCGATGATAATTATAATGGTACAATAATTATTTTGGCAGCAATATTAAAGTAAAGATGTAAAACTAAGAGATTGAAACTACAACAAGCTAGTAAGCTAAAATATAATAAAAGGGTAGGGTGAGATATGGAAGCTTGGCAGGAAAAAAATCTGCTTGATCCTAGTTTTCCATTCAAATTGATTATTGACGGTGGAAAGTGCCCTGTCTCTCATCATTGGCATGATGAAGTTGAAATTATATACATGACTAATGGCAGCGTTAAGGTTGGTGTCAATAACAAGATGTATAATATTAAAGCTGGTGATATCCTACTAATAAGCAGTGGAGATATACACTGTTTTTTGCCTGATTCCAGTATAGGGAGCCGAATAGTTATACAATTTAATCTTGCTATTTTTGACAGCCTTGGAGCTTTTATGAATGAGAGAAAAGAAATTAGGCCGCTGTTTGATTGCTCAAAAAGGCTTAGCTCAGAATGGAGAACTGAAGTTAAGCAGGAGATGGAAAATCAGATTAAGGGTATTTTTGAAGAGTATAATAAAAAAGAAGAAGGGTACAAGCTTGCTCTTAAAGCAAGGCTTTATGATTTAGTTGTGCTTCTGCTTAGAAAGGTTCCTATGGAGAGACTCAGCTTTGAAGAAGAAAACAGACACAGAGAGGCTCTAGGAAGACTGGAAAATATATTTAGGTTTGTAGAAGATAATTATTTATCAGATATAAGTTTGGAAGAAGCTGCAAAGACAGCAGGTTTTAGCGTATATCATTTTACAAGGTTTTTTAAAATGAAAACAGGCATAACCTTTGGTCAATATTTGAGCAGTTTTAGAGTAACAAAGGCCGAATGGCTTCTCATGAATAATGAGCATAGTATAACAGAAATAGCCTATAAGTGCGGTTTTAACAGCGTTAAAACCTTTAATAGAGTTTTTAAACAGCTAAAGGGCTACTCTCCTTCGGAGTATAAAAAGCAAAATATGAGAACAAGTTAGCAATCATCGGGGAGTAATTCCCGATGATTTTTTATATAATGAATTTGTAAACGAAAACAAGGTAAATTATAAATTTACTCTACATATAAAGGAGGATATATATGAAAAATAAAAAGCTTCGAATTGGTATTATAGGCTGTGGGGGAATAGCTAATGGAAAACATATGCCAAGCTTAGCCAAGCTTAATACAATAGAGATGGTGGCCTTTTGCGATATTATTGAAGAAAAGGCTAAGGCTGCTGCCGAGAAATATGGTAGTGAGAATGCAAAGTACTATACTGATTACAAAGAATTATTAAATGATAAATCCATAGACGTTGTACATGTTTGCACGCCTAACAAATCCCATTCGTTTATTACAGTGGATGCTTTAGAGGCAGGCAAGCATGTAATGTGTGAAAAGCCAATGGCTAAAACTGCTGCTGATGCACGTCTAATGGTTGAGGCTGCAAAGAGGACAGGTAAAAAACTTACTATAGGCTATCAGAACCGTTTTAGAGCTGATTCACAGTATTTACATACTGTTTGCGAAAAGGGCGATTTAGGGGAAATTTATTATGCAAAGGCCCATGCTATAAGAAGACGAGCAGTGCCAACCTGGGGGGTATTTTTAAATGAAGAAGAACAGGGTGGAGGACCATTAATAGATATTGGAACACATGCTCTAGATTTAACTCTTTGGATGATGGGGAATTATAAGCCAAAATCCGTAATGGGAACGGCTTATCATAAGCTTTCAGGCAGGAAAAATGCGGCTAATGCCTGGGGACCATGGGATCCTGAAAAGTTTACTGTGGAAGACTCTGCTTTTGGTTTTATAACCATGGAAAATGGAGCAACTATAGTTCTTGAGTCAAGCTGGGCTTTAAATAGCCTAGACGTTCGTGAAGCTCAAACAACTCTTTGTGGCACAGAGGGTGGAGCAGACATGATAGGGGGACTTAGAATAAATGGAGAAAATTTAGGCAGGTTATACGATACAAAAGTTGAGTTAAACTCTGGGGGGGTTGCTTTTTATGATGGTAAACAAGAAAGCGACGCAGATTTAGAAGCAAGGCTTTGGATTGATAGCATACTTAATGACACTGAAGTTGTTGTAAAACCAGAGCAGGCGCTAGTAGTTACAGAAATATTGGAAGCTATATACGAATCTTCAAAAACAGGTAAAGCAGTATATTTTGAATAAGCTAATGGGAGGATGCAAAATGAATATTCCTGTTGCATTACAGTTATACACTCTTCGTAGTGAATTAGAAAAGGATTTTATCGGTACACTGAAAAAAGTTGCTGATTTAGGCTATAAGGGAGTTGAGTTTGCAGGTTTTGGTGGATTTTCAGCTTTGGAGCTGAAGTCTTATCTTGATGCCTTTGGGCTTAAGCCTGCAGGTGCTCATATTGGAATTGAACAATTAACAGGTAATCTTGACCAAGTTATTGATTATAATCTTCAGCTTGGCAATAAATATATTGTCTGCCCTTGGGCAAGCTTTGAAGGCAAAGAAGACTATTTGAAAATGGCTGAGCTTTTAAAAGAGGTAGGAACAAAGCTTAAGAACTCAGGACTTCAGCTTTGCTATCATAATCATGCTCATGAACTTGAAAAGTTTGAGGGTGAATACGGACTAGATATTATATATAACAAAGTGCCTGCGGAACTTCTGAAAGCTGAGATAGATACTTATTGGGTGACTTATGCTGGATTAAATCCAGTTGAATATATTAAAAAATATGCTGACAGAATTCCGCTGCTTCATATAAAGGACATGGAAAACAGCGAAAATAGAGAGTTTGCTGAAATAGGAACTGGAACGATCGATATAAAAGCTATAGCTAAGCAGTCAGAAAAAAATGAAACGGAATGGCTTATTGTTGAGCAGGATGTATGCAAGAGAGAACCTCTTGAGAGTGTAAGGATAAGCCTTGAGAATTTAAGAAAAATGAATTTAGCTTAAAAGGAGAGATATAAATGCATTTAGGATTTTTAACAGTTTGTTTAGGAAAGATGCCGTTAAAAGAAAAAGCAAAATGGGCAAGTGAGGTTGGATTTAAGGCTCTTGAAATTGCCTGCTGGCCAAATGAAAATGACAGGGACTATTCCAGCTGTGATATAGATGTAGATACTTTGACTGCTGAGAAGGCAGAAGAAATAAAAGCCTATTTTGAAGAATACGGCTTAAAAATTTCTTCTCTTGCTTACTATGATAACAATTTGGACAAAGATCCTGTAAGAAGAGCTTTTATAAATAATCACACTAAAAAGGTTATTGATGCGGCAGTTATGCTTGGCACACCATTAGTTGGAACCTTCGTAGGACGAAACATAGAAAAAGATATGGAAGAAAACTTTAATGAGTTTGAGGTGGTTTTTACTGAGCTTGTAGCATATGCTGAGGAAAGAGGCATAAAGCTTATGATTGAAAACTGCGATATGAAAGGTTGGCAATATCCAGGCATACCAGGGACAATTTCTTACACTCCGGAGCTTTGGAGAGAAATGTTTAGAAGAGTACCAAGCAAGAGCTTTGGATTAAACTTCGACCCATCGCACTTAGTTCCTCAATTTATAGATTATTTAAGAGCTGCTGAAGAGTTTTCAGACAGGATATTCCATGTTCATGCAAAGGATGCAGAGATACTTCAAGAAGGCCTATATAACTATGGAATAAACAATAGAAAGCTATTCAAAGCTGGAGAAGACAATTTTGGCTACTGGAGATACCGCATGCCAAGTCTTGGACAAGTAGATTGGGAAAAACTAATTGACCTTCTAAGGAGCAAGGGTTATGATGGATTCATAAGCACTGAGCACGAAGACCCATTGTACGAAGGCAGTGAAGAGAAAGTTAAAGAAGGCTTAGTTATTGGGTTAAAACATTTAGAAAAATTTATATAGGGGAGTGAGAGGTGTGAAAAAATATAGAGTTGGTGTAATTGGGTGCGGCAATATATTTCCTATGCATGCCTTATCTGTAAACAGCCTTGAGAATGCTGAAGTTGTAGCTGTTTGTGATGTGAAAGAAGATAGGGCAAAGGAAAAAGCTAAGCAGCTTAATTGCAGTTATTATGTTGATTATAAAGAAATGATAGAAAAGGAAAAATTGGATGTAATCCATATTTGCCTTCCTCACTATCTTCATGCACCTGTAGCAATTTATGCTGCAAGTAAGGGAATAAATATTCTAACAGAAAAACCTATGTCAATAAAGCTTGAAGATGCAGAAGCTATGATTAGCGCGGCAAAAGATAATAACGTAGTTTTAGGAGTTATATTTCAAAACAGATATAATCCGGGTTCACAACTTATAAAGAGAACCCTTGAATCAGGAGAACTTGGTAAAATAATATCAGCAAAGCTTTCTGTAACCTGGAATCGTTCCGACGAATATTACAGTAAAAGCGATTGGAAGGGTACATGGGATAAAGAAGGCGGTGGAGTTATAATTGACCAAGCTATTCATACCATGGATTTACTGAGATGGTTTATTGGAAGTGAAATCGAATATGTAGATGCGAATGTAAGTAATAGAGCACATGAAATTATTGAAGTTGAGGATTCAGCTGAAGGTGTCATTAAATATAAAAATGGAGTAGTTACTGGTTTTTATGCCGTAAACTACTATGGGTACGATGCTCCTGTTGAGATAGAAATCTACTGTGAAAATGGAATAGCTAAGATGATTGCCGACAAGGGTATTGTTAAATTTAAGGATGGAAGAGAATTTACTGCAGATAACAATCCTAATGAAACTTTCAGCTATGGAAATGGAACAAAGGGTTATTGGGGAGTCAGCCATGTTAAGCAGATAAAGAATTTTTACAGTTCATTAGATGCAGGTGTAAGCCCTGAAATAACTGGGGACGAGGCAATAAAAACTCAAAAAATGATTTGTGCTGTGTATGAATCTGGCAAAGAAAAAAGAAGAATTATATTTTAATAATTTAGAAAGAGCTGTTATTCTAGCAAATAACAGCTCTTTGTTTTATAATATTATAGATGAACTTTATAAACGCTAAGGAGATAACTATGACAAAAGAATTAAAGGCAGACTTAAGCTTGATTGGGGTGACTGCATTATGGGGGTCAAGCTTTCCTATAATGAGCTTAGTTCTAAAGGATATACCGCCATTTACTTTTATCACCATAAGATATACACTTTCTGCACTGATACTTGCTATTGTATTTTTGAAAAGCTTTAAAAATATTAATAAACTCACAATAAAATCTGGTTTTATAATAGGGGGGACCTTATTTGTAGGCTGCGCTTTTCAGCTTGTTGGGCTTTTATATACAACTCCTAGCAAGTCTGGATTTTTAACAGGAATGAATGTTGTTTTTGTTCCGATTTTAATAGCACTGCTTTATAAAAAACTACCGGATATAAAAACTATTATAGGTATAGTTTTATCGGTTGCTGGTTTAGGTATGATGTCTTTAAACATCAGTATGAGTATAGGCAAAGGAGATATCCTAACACTTATAGCAGCACTATGTTTTGGAGTGCAAATACTTGTTGTTGATAAGTACACAAAGGATGTGGATATTGCACTTTTAACTTGTGTGGAACTTCTAGTTATTGGGCTGCTTGGTGCAGTTCCTGCAGTTGCAGTTGAAGGGTTTAAATTTACATTAAACTTTGGGATTATACTGGCGTTGTTATATACAGCTGTATTGTGTACAGCAATTGCTCATGGAATACAAAATAAGGTACAGGCGAGTATAAATCCAACTCATGCGGCTATAATATATTTGGCAGAGCCGGTATTTGCTGCGATATTTTCATTGTTTGTAGGCGATAAGCTTACAGGGAAAACTCTTGTTGGAGCTTTCATAATAATGCTTGGCATGATTGCAATAAGTATAAAACCTAAAAGCAGTGAAGAGAGAACACAGCTTGAACTATAATCCATATTAGCCTGTAAAAATATTGTTGACATACAGCCTTAAAATGTTATAATGGTCTCAATAAAATATTGCAATACATTGATGAGAAGAGTAAGCTTATAGAAGTTTTCAGAGAGAGAATACACAGCTGTGAGTATTCTTAAATGGATATTAGCCGAAGACCACCTCAGAGTGACTCTAATAAAGTCCGGTAATTCCGTTATAATTAATCAAGTGGCTTGTATTACAAGCAATTTGGGTGGAACCGCGGGAGAATTGAAGGTTTATGCTCTCGTCCCATTTCTTTAGGGATTTGGGACGAGAGCTTTTTGATTTGTCTAAATTCTCGCAGAATAAAAAGATAACAATTTAACTTTTTAACAACTTAACTTTTTTAAAAGATAACAATTTAACTTTTCGCATGTATAGAAAAACAAGTAACTGACAATATGAAAGGAGATACAAATATGATAAAAATTGCACTAAAAGACGGCTCAGTTAAAGAATATGAAGCTGGCATATCAGTAATAGATGTTGCTAAGGATTTAAGCGAAGGCTTAGCAAGAGTTGCTACTGCAGGAAGCGTTAATGGAAAAACTGTTGACTTAAGATTTGAGCTTAACGAGGATTGCGAGTTAAGTATATTAACTTTCAACGATGAAGAGGGTAAGAAAGCCTTCAGACACACTACAACGCATATATTAGCTCAAGCAGTTAGAAGGCTATTTCCAGAAGCTAAATTAGCTATAGGACCAGCTATTGAAGAAGGTTTTTACTATGATTTTGATAAAGAAGGTTCATTCTCAGCTGAAGATTTAGAAAAGCTTGAAGCTGAAATGAAGAAGATAGTTAAAGAAGAGCTTCCGATTGAAAGATTTGAACTTGCAAGAGAAGAAGCGTTAAAGCTGATGAACGACATGGGAGAAACTTATAAGGTTGAACTTATAAATGATCTTCCAGAGGATGCAGTATTATCCTTCTACAAAATGGGTGAGTTTGTTGATCTTTGTGCAGGTCCTCATTTGATGAACACAAAGTTTGTTAAAGCCTTCAAGCTAACTCAAGTAGCAGGAGCTTACTGGAGAGGCAGCGAAAAGAACAAGATGCTAAGCCGTATCTACGGAACTTCCTTTACAAAAAAGAATGAGCTTGAAGAGTATCTAACAAGAGTTGAGGAAGCTAAGAAGAGAGACCACAACAAGCTTGGAAGAGAACTAGAATTATTTACAACAGTAGAAGAAGTAGGTCAAGGACTTCCAATACTTATGCCTAAGGGAGCAAAAGTAGTTCAGCTTCTTCAAAGATTTGTTGAGGATGAAGAGGAAAGAAGAGGCTACCTTTTAACTAAAACTCCATTAATGGCTAAGAGTGATTTATACAAGATTTCGGGACACTGGGATCACTACAAGGAAGGGATGTTTGTACTTGGCGATGAGGAAAAAGACGATGAAGTTATGGCTTTAAGACCAATGACTTGTCCATTCCAATTCCAAGTTTATAAAGCTAAACAAAGAAGCTATAGAGATCTTCCTCTTAGATATGGTGAAACTTCTACACTATTTAGAAATGAATCCTCAGGGGAAATGCACGGTCTTATAAGAGTTAGACAGTTTACAATTTCTGAAGGACACCTAATAGTTAGACCAGACCAGCTTGAAGAAGAATTCAAGGGTGTAGTTGACTTAGTTAACTACATGATGGATACTCTAGGGATTAAAGAGGATATATCTTATAGATTCTCCAAATGGGATCCTGAAAATAAAGAAAAGTATATAGATAATCCAGAAGCTTGGGAAGATACTCAGGTTAAGATGAAGAATATACTAGACAACTTAGGCATCAATTACAAGGAAGCTATAGGGGAAGCTGCTTTCTATGGACCAAAGCTTGACTTACAGTTTAAGAACGTTCATGGAAAAGAAGATACAATAATAACTATACAAATAGACTTCTCACTAGCTCATAGATTTGACATGACTTATGTGGATAAGGATGGAGAAAAGAAATTCCCATATATCATTCACAGAACTTCAATAGGCTGCTACGAAAGAACTTTAGCAATGCTTATTGAAAAATATGCAGGAGCCTTCCCAACATGGCTTGCACCAGTTCAAGTTAAGGTACTTCCAATATCAGAAAAGTATCATGACTATGTAGAAAAGGTAACTAAGACTCTTCAAGCTAAGGGAGTTAGAGTTGAGCCAGACTACAGAGCTGAAAAGATAGGCTATAAGATTAGGGAAGCAAGAATGCAAAGAGTACCTTACATGCTTGTAGTAGGTGAAAAGGAAGCTGCCGAAAATACTGTATCTGTAAGAAGCAGAAAGAATGACGATGAAGGTGCAATTGCTTTAGAGGCATTTGTAGATAGAATCGTTAAGGAAATTGAAAGTAAAGAAAGATAGTTGGTTAAAGGCTATGGAAGCGTAAATAGATTTATTAAAACTATTTACGCTTCCATAGCCTTGCTCTTTAGTTACTTAACTTAGATGTGATATTTCCTGGGGTATCAAACTGTGTGCCATTTATCCAAATATATGTTGTATTCCTAGCTTCACTATAATGAAATAATACTTCTAAGTCTCCGTATAAGGATTTAATAACTTGGACATTCTGAATTTCTTTGTAGTTAACCTGAGATGTTGAAAGGGAGCTTTTTAATATGCTTTCTTTAAAATCATTAGAAACATTATCTAGCTCAAATTCAATTAGGCTTTTTATTGCCACATCACTTCTCTTGTTTAGTTTAAAATTCTCTAAATCAATTTTGCCATTGTTTAAGCTCACTATAATAGGATAATTTTGGTTATTCATATCACAAAGAAACACAATGTATTTATTTCCCTTTTTCATATTTTCGTAATCTTTTGGGTGGATTAATTCATTATTTTTGGTTAATACACATCTTTCAGCAATCTGAAGTTCCTCAGGTAAGGTATTTTCATTTTTAAAAAATTTATCAACCTTTATATTTCTTAAAGAATAATAATCAGAAATAGTGTTATCTAGATTATATTTTATATAGCTATTTTTTGGGGTTAATTTATCGGTAGTAGTTATCAAAGCTATTGTGTGTGCATAATTTTTTAATTCATTATAGTCATAGCTTTTATACTTAGCCTGTGTTTCAACAACAATTGGTTTATCTGAACATCCAGTTAGTAAGAGTAACAGTGTTGTTAAACTAATTGCTAAACTTCTCAATATTTTTTTACTCATAAAACATGCCCCTTTTAAAATTTATTTTATCATAACATCCTTAATATTCCAATTGATGCAAGGTGCGGTTATTCTATTTTATAAAAGTACTTTTTTAATTATACTGATGTTTATACTTGGTGTTCGTTTATTACGTCAAAATGCTATGAAGAAATTATGTAGAAGAATCAAAGCATTTGTTTTGAATTAGTAAATTCTTGTGCGATAACTTGTAATCTTTTCTTGTCAGTTAATAGGGTTAAGCCGGTGAGTGCAAGTACTTTTGAACTGATAAGCAAGGCTTCATCACCAGCTTTAGATTTAGCTGCCTCTTTGAACTCAATAGTGTGAGGTGATAGATTATCAGAACCTATGCTTATATAAGGGTGAATAGTTGGCACAACTTGGCTAATATTGCCTGCATCTGTGGAACCTAACCCAATTACATCTTTATCTATAACTTTCACACCAAGAGACTCTAAATTATCTTTAAAAACTTGATCGAAGGACTTTATTATCAAGAAATCATCTACAGGATTTTGATATGCAATAATATTAAGTTTTGAACCTGTTGCTAATGCAGCGCCTTCAGCTATAGCTTTTACTCGGGTTGTAACTTTGTTTAAGGCTTCTCTACTTGATGCCCTTATAAAAAATCTAGCCTTTGCATACTCAGGAACAATATTTGGGGCATCTCCGCCATGAGTTATTATTCCATGAATTCTAACATCACTTGTCACATGCTGTCTTAAAGCATTAATTCCGTTAAAGAGCAAAATAACAGCATCTAATGCATTTATGCCTTCCTCAGGACATGCAGCTGCATGAGCTGGCTTTCCTATGTATTCAAAATCTAATGGATCTACGGCTAATGTGCTTCCTGTAATAGTTGTTTTTGAATTTGGATGAATCATCATGCAGGCATCTATTCCAGAAAGCAAGTTTTCTCTTACAAAAGTAGCTTTAGCACTTCCGCTTTGACCACCTTCCTCAGCGGGAGTGCCTAAAACTACTATCTCCCCACCAATTTGGTCTAAAACCTTTGACAAAGCAATAGCTGCAGCAATGCTTGCGGTTCCAATTATGTTATGTCCACAAGCGTGACCTAAGCCTGGAAGAGCATCGTATTCTGCTAAATAGGCGATTACAGCACCTGGCTTTTCTGATTTCTTTCTAGCTATAAATGCGGTTTCGTGTCCAGGGATACCTCTTTGAACTTGAAATTCTTCAGCTTCTAAAGTATCAGAAAGGAGCTTTGAAGAAAAATGTTCTTCATTTCCCACTTCAGGCTTCTCATGAATTTGGTGACTTATACAAATAAATTTCTCTGATAGATTATCTATAGTATTTAAAATAATATTTTTTATTTCCTCTAAATTGAAAGTCATAGTTTATCCTCCTGCAGAATATACTTTATAAAAAATAAAACCTCTCCTTAAGATAAGAAGAGGTTAAACATTGTTAAACTTAATCTATCTTATCTGTCAAGCTTTTGCTTGCTGGAATTGGCACAGTATTCTACGCTAGAACCCGCTGCCGAGGCTTCAAAGGGCCGTTCCCTCCACCTCTCTGGATAAGAAATATATTTTATTTATTTAATATATTAAAGCTAATATCCAAATATGTCAATATAAACTAAGTAAAAAATATTTTTAGATAGTTTTACAAAATGATGTTGACAATGTTAAAAATTGCATATATAATCAAATGCAAGTAATGCGAATTACGAAAAAGAAAATTAAATAATAATCCTTATCTAGAGAAGCCTAGGGACTGGCCCGATGAAGCTTCAGCAACCACATACTTAATGTACGGTGCTAAATCCAGCAGATTTATTCTGAGAGATGAGGGAAGGCAGTAGTTAATAATAACCCTTCCACGGGTTTATTTTTTTACCTGTGCTCCTTATCGATTCTAAAGATAAGGAGCTTTTATTTTACAACAAGGTTTTTACGAAAAGAAAGGAGGACTAATAAATGCCGCAAGTTAGCAGCAGATTAGATGGATTCACAGAATCAGTCATAAGAAAGATGACAAGAGTCGCAAATGAATATGGGGCAATAAATCTGTCTCAAGGTTTTCCGGATTTTGATCCACCAAAAGAATTGGTGGAAGCTTTAAAAAAAGCAGCAGATGAAGGTCCGCATCAGTATGAAATTACGTGGGGATCTCAAGGGCTTAGAGAAGTACTGGCGAAAAAACAATCAAAATTCATGGGATTAGATATAGATCCTAATAAAGAAATTGTAGTGACCTGTGGAAGTACAGAAGCAATGATGGCGGCTATGATGAGTGTTTGTGAGCCAGGAGAAAAGGTTATTGTATTTTCTCCATTTTATGAAAATTATGTGGCTGATACAATTCTTTGTGGGGCAGAGCCAATATATGTTCCATTGTATCCACCAGAATTCAATTTCAATAGAGAAGAGCTTATAAGAGCTTTCGAGCAAAAGCCCAAAGCATTAATTCTTTGCAATCCTTCAAATCCAACTGGCAAGGTGTTTACAAGAGAAGAGCTTGAGTTTATTGCAAATCTTGCAATAGAGTATGATGCCTTTGTAATAACTGATGAAGTCTACGAACATATTGTGATGAAGCCTTATGAGCATGTTTATTTTGCAGCTTTGCCGGGCATGTTTGAAAGAACAATAAGCTGTAGTTCATTATCAAAAACTTATTCCATAACAGGATGGAGATTGGGCTATATTATAGCACCAGAACACATTATTAATAATGCAAAGAAGGTACATGATTTTTTAACGGTTGGTGCAGCAGCTCCGCTTCAGGCAGCAGCAATCTCAGGCTTCAATTTACCAGAAGAATACTATGAAAGCCTAAGAGAGCTTTATACTGAAAAAAGAGATTTGTTTATAAAAGGGCTTGATGAAGCTGGACTAAAATATACAGTTCCTCAAGGTGCTTACTACATTATGGTAGATATATCAGAGTTTATTCAGGACACTAGCCTTACGGATAACGAGTTCTGCGAATGGCTGGCAAAGGAAGTTGGGGTGGCAGCGGTTCCAGGTTCAAGTTTCTTTAAAGAAGAGGTAAATCATCTAATTAGATTTCATTTCGCAAAGAAGACTGAAACCTTATTAGCTGCTTTAGAAAGACTAAAAAGCCTTAGAGAAAAAGCTTCAAGAGGCATAATTATGTCCTAAGAGTTTAATAATGTGAATTTTTAATTTGTGAAATTAAGTTTAATAAGAAATGCGTAAAGAGTAATAGGCTATACGTGCAAAAAGTAATATTAAGGGGGCATAAAAATGAAAAAGGCAGTATCAATTTTATTATCAGTAGTATTAGGTGCAGTATTATTAACAGGCTGTGGGGCAAAGAAAACAGCAAGTGTAGGTAACAGCGTAAAATTAGATGCGCCATTAAAAGTTGGGGTTACAGCAGGACCTCATGAGCAAGTGGCGGAAAAAGTTAAGGAAGTCGCTAAAGCAAAAGGTTTAAATGTAGAGTTGGTTGTATTCAATGATTATGTTCAACCAAACAAACAGCTTTTCGAAAAGCAAATAGATGTCAATATATATCAGCATGAGCCATATTTAATAAAATTTAATGAAGACCAAAAGATGAATTTGGTTAAAGTTGCTAGTGCTGTGAATTTCCCAATGGGAGCATATTCTCAAAAGATAAAAAGCTTAGATGAGCTTAAGCAGGGAGATAAGGTATCAATTCCTAATGACCCAACTAATGAAGCAAGGGCATTAATACTTTTAGAAGCCGCTAAGGTAATCAAGCTAAAAGAAGGTGTTGGCGTAAAAGCCACGCTTCAGGATATAGCTGAAAATCCTAAGAAAATTAAATTTATAGAGCTTGAAGCTGCAATGGTACCTCGCTCGCTTTCAGAAGTCGCAGCTGCAGCTATAAATACCAATTTTGCTATGGAAGCAAAACTAAATCCAGTTAAAGATTCTATTTTTATAGAGCCTAAGGACTCGCCATGGGTAAATATAATAGTTGCAAGACCTGATAATAAGGATGATGAAAGAATTAAAAAGCTTGTAGAAGCATATCAATCCCAAGAAATTAAAAAGTTTATTGATGAAACCTTTAAAGGTTCTGTAATAACAGCTTTTTAAAAGAGATAGGGGGAAGTGCCATGGCAGCTTACGAAATAAAGTATGGCAAAGAAAAGCTAAAAATAAATATTAGTGATGAGTATATAGTAAACACGCTGCTTCCAAAGGAGGCAGCTAAAATGGTGGATATAGCTTCAGAAGTAAAAAAAGCACTTAAAGAGCCTATAGGTACATCTCCGGTAAAGGAAATTGTGAAGCAAGGGGATAAGGTGTTAATAGTTGTAAGTGATATAACAAGATTGTGGATAAAAACTTCTGAATTTTTAGTGTATATTGTAAATTACCTTAATTCTATAGGTATTAGAGATAAGGATATTTCAGTTCTTGTTGCATTAGGAACACATAGACCATCAACTGATTATGAAAAAGAGCTTATAGTAGGTAGTGAAGTCTACAGAAGAGTCAAGGTATATGACCATGACTGCTTTAATGATGATAGTCTTTCCTATTTTGGGAAATCAAGCTTTGGAACTCCAATTTATATTAATAGAAAAGTGCTTGAGGCAGATAGAGTGATTTTAACAGGGGGAATTGTTTTTCACTTGTTTGCTGGTTTCGGGGGCGGGGCAAAAAGCATGGTTCCAGGAGTGGCGGGACTTGAAACAATACAGCATAATCATCGGCTGACTTTTTATGAGGGAGAAAGCACAGGATTAAATCCTGCTGCTGCCTCAAATAAAATTAAAGGCAATCCAATGAGAGAGGATATAAATGAAATCTGTAGAAGAGTAAATCCGGATTTTCTTTTCAATGCTGTACTTGATGCAGAAGGAAATTTCATAGAGTTTGTTGCAGGAGATTTTGAAAAGGCTTGGCTAAGGGGCTGCAGCACCATAAGGGAGCTCTATGGAATAAAAATAGAAGAACAGTCTGATATAATGATTGCATCAGCAGGGGGCTATCCTAAAGATATAAATTTATATCAAACTGTTAAGACTATGGATAACTGCATATATGGAAGCAAGGAAAACAGTTCTGTGATAATTGCTTCTGAATGTATAGAAGGTCTTGGAGCGCAAGAATTTTTAGAGTGGTTTCAATATAAAAGTCTAGAAGACATGGAAAGAGCACTTAAGAAGAACTTTACTGTACCTGGTTATGCAGCCTATAAGACTGCTTACCTGGCTAAATTTAGAAAGGTATTTCTAATATCTGCACTAGATAAAAAAGTGGTGGAAGAGCTTGGATTTATTCCAGCAGCTTCACTTGAAGAAGCTCTGAAGCAAGCATATTCAATAAGTTCTTCAAAACCCAGAATAACCTTAATGCCTTTTGGAGGAAACACACTTCCGATACTCTAAATACCTCAGGAGAAAAAATAACTATATATATTGAAGTATATGGGAGTTTATGTTAGTATGAAGGTGAAGTTAGACTTTAACTATTAATAAACTATGAGGTGTGAAATGATTAAGAGTTTTTTAACTAATAACTAATTAAATAGTTAGTCCTTAGAATTGTGCAGGGATTTCTATGCGCATTTTTAAGAGATGATAGTTAAAAAACACGTACAGGTTTATTTCCCACAGGCAAAATTTTAATATGGCTTGTAGCTGTATCCTGCAATACGGGTACAGCTTTACTATTTTTTGGCTGTCATCTCTATTTAATCTTAAAAGGAGATGATTGTATGAACGTTATTTTTGAAAATTTATATAAGGATTATGAAGGTAAGATTGTATTTAGTAGTATCAGTGGAAGAATAAATAATAATGAAAAAATTGGACTTATAGGAGTAAATGGGATTGGCAAGACTACCTTGGCTAAGCTTTTAGCTGGGCTGGAACAATATGAGGAAGGAAGTATCAAATATAGTCCCAGTAATTTAAAGATTCATTATATGAATGAAGCTTTGGAAGGTAAGGACTTCTCAAATTTAAGCGGTGGAGAGAAAACTAAACAGCTATTAAGTGAAACGTTGAATAAAGACTATGATGTGCTGATTTTAGATGAACCAACTAACCATCTTGATATGGAAAGTGTAAGCTGGCTTGAGGGCATTATTAAAAACTTAAGAAAGACAGTACTTATAATTTCACATGATAGATATTTTTTAGATAAAACTACCAATAAGATTTGGGAACTTTCGTCTAAAGAACTAAGACAATATGAGGGAAACTATACAAGCTATAAGCTACAGAAGAAATCAGAGATTAGAAATCAACTTAAGGAATATGAAAAGCAGCAAAGAGATATAAAACACCTTAATGAGGTAATAAATGATAGAAAAGATTGGTTTGACAAAGCACATAAGGCTGCTGGTCAGAATGATTTTGCAAGAAGCAAAGCTAAAAAGCATGTTAGCGTTATGAGGGCAAAGGAAAAGCAGCTTGAGAGGCTTGAGGATAACAAAGTAGAGAAACCAAAAGAAGAGGTAGCGGCTTGCTTTGAATTGCTAAATAAAGGCATTGTTAATACTAAACTTTCACGGTATCTAGTACAAGGTAATAATTTGTATAAAAGCTATGGTGATAGAACTATTCTAACTAAAGCCTCTTTTAGCATTATGAGAGGCGATAAAATTGCTCTATTAGGTAATAATGGTGCAGGGAAAACTACTATCATTAAAATGCTGAATGGATTGGATAAGAATTTCGATGGCATCATAACTGTAAATCCTTCTGTTAAGATAGGATACTTTGCTCAGGAGCTTGAAAATTTAAATTACGACAAGTGTATCCTGGATAATTTGCTTGAAAGCGGAGCAACTCAAAAGGAAGCAAGGCTTCTGCTTGCGTGCCTTTTATTTAAAGGAGATGATGTTTTTAAAGAAGTTAAGAATTTAAGCATGGGAGAAAAATGCAGAGTAGCCTTTGCAAAGCTTATACTATCTTCTGCAAATTTATTGATATTAGATGAACCAACTAATTATATGGATATTGTGTCAAAAGAGAAGGTTGAGGAAATTTTAGAAGAATTTCAGGGAAGTATGCTTTTTGTTTCTCATGATAGATACTTTGTAAATAGATTGTCTAATAAAGTTTTGCAGCTTAACAACTATAAGCTTACTACTTATTTAGGTGGATATGAGGAATACTTAAATAAGATTGAAAATGATAGAAAGGCTGAAGCTTTAAGTGAGGACTATAATACTATTAAGGATACTATAAGCAGGCTTGAGTGTGAGTTAGCTTTCATAAGTGGACGGCTCAATGATAAGTTGACAGAAGAAGAAAGACAGATAGTAAATGATAAATTTCTTCTTACTGCAAGAGAAATTAACATGTACAAAAATAAAATCAAGGCTTAAAATTTAATAGCTGTAAAGTTATAATATTTATAGTTTGCACTTAAAAAATGTGTACTTACAAAAGCAATTTAGGAGGAAATAACAATGGACTTAGAGAATATAAAATCATCAATAGCAACTAATGTTTACCACATACCATCAGATAAGAAAGTGCCGCTTCACCAGCATCCAAAACATGATGAAGTGTTCTATTGCGTAAAGGGAGAAGGCTTTGGGGTGCTTGCTGATGGAGAAGAAAAACTTGAGGCAGGCAAAGCTTTTATAGTTCCTGCAGGAACTATGCATGCATTAAGGTCTGATAGCGAAATGTATGTAACATCCTTTTTAATTCCTAAGGTATAAATATGAAGATTATAGATTTTTTAAAACACAAAACAAAACTGCTTAAGAGAGAATTAAGGGTATTATCTATAGCATACAAAAAGCCTGGAGTACCCTGGTATACAAAGACTTTAGCGGCTATTGTTATTGGATATGCTTTAAGCCCTGTGGATTTAATACCTGACTTCATTCCTGTACTTGGATATTTAGATGATTTGTTATTGATTCCTCTGGGAATATATATGGTAATAAAATTAATACCTAAAAATGTGCTTGAGGAATGCAGAATTGAAGCAGAAAATGCTGCTAGAGATGACAAACCCAAGAACTGGATTGCAGGCTTTATAATATTAGCCATATGGATTTTTATAATTGGACTAATCATATACAAGTATATACTTTAGTTAAACAGCAGCGTTCAGGCTGCTGTTTTATTGTTCATATTTTACCACTTCTTCGGGCATACTAAATCATGTTATCAAAATTGAAGCTTTAAAGGAGTGGAGGGAATGTTCTATTTTTATATAGTAATAGCGCTTATAGCATTACTGGCAGCTTATACACTTCTAAGAAATAAAAATGATGAGGAACATAACTTAATGGAGGATGTTCCTACAATTAGCGTTAATAAAGAAGAGCTGGAAAAGCATGCTGCTCAGATTTCTCAATATTATTCTACAGTTGCAAGAAAAAGCAATTGCCGAAGAAGATTAATGCAGAGCCTGGACATAAGTTATAGTAAGATATTAAGGACCTATGAGTACATAGATAAGGAAGCAAAGTATAAAAGAGAAGTAGTGCCTGCAGCTGAATGGATGCTTGATAATTTATATTTAATAGAAAGAGAATATAAGGATATAAAGTATAACATGCCAAACTCTTATTATAGAGGGCTGCCTGTAATTAAAAAAGGTATATTGAAGGGATATCCTAGAGCCTATCATTTAGCAGTAGAGCTTGTTTCTCATACAGATGGAAGAGTTGATGAAACCACAATAGAAACTTTCTTAAATGCTTATCAGAAAAACACTATGCTTACTATGGGTGAGCTTTGGGCTATGCCTATAATGATTAGAATTGCATTAATTCAAAACATAAGCAAAATAGCTGAAAGAATAATTTACGCTCAGGAAGAAAAAAAGAAAGGAGATATATTAGCTGAGAGAATAATAAACGCTTATACAGAAAACAAACTTGAAGAAGAGTTAGTAACTTTGGCTGGTAATGGTGATGTATTAAGCTCACATTTTACAGAAAGATTTTTAAAGATATTAAGAGACAACGGAATAGATAATCTTGAAGTATATAAATGGATTGATGAAAAACTTGAATTTCAGCAGACTACAGCTGAAAAAATGATAAATATGGAACATCAAAAGCAGGCAGGATTTCAGATATCCATAGGAAATTCCATAACAAGCATAAGGGAGATTGGTGCACTTAATTGGAGAAATACTTTCGAGAAGCTAAGCTTTGTTGAAAGAATTTTGAGGGAGGATCCTGCTGATGTATATAAGGCTATGGATTTTGAGTCACGAGATAATTACAGACACAAGGTTGAGAAAATTGCTGAGCAGGTAAACCTAGCTGAAGCAGTGGTTGCAAAAAAAGCTGTAGAGTGCGCAGAAGCTGCTGGAGATAGTATAGATTATGAAAAACATGTTGGTTATTATCTTCTAGATGAGGGTGTAAGAAGACTGATTGGTTCCCTTAATTATCATTACAAAGGGCTTAGAAGAATAAAGGAGCTCATAGGAAGACATAAAGTCAGTTTCTATATCGGAAGTATATTGTTTGGCACACTTCTAATATGCTCCTTGGCAATAGGAATAGTAAGCTACGGCAGAAGCGAACCAATATGGAAATATGTAATTGCTGCACTAGCACTTTTAATACCCTGCAGTGAGATAGTTGTTTCAGTTTTAAACTGGAGTATTAACAGGTTAACTTCTCCTAGGTTTGTTCCTAAACTTGAACTAAAGGAAGGAATACCTGAAGAAAACAGTGCTATAGTTGTTATTCCGACCCTTCTAAATAGTGAAGACAGAGTACATCAACTAATAAGTGATATGGAAGTTTATTATCTTGCAAACCAAGAAAAAAATCTATATTTTGCGCTTTTAGGGGATTTTAAAGACAGTTTTTTCGAAAGGGAAGAAGATGACGATATCATAGTTGAAGCAGCACTAAATGATATTGAAACTCTGAATAAAAAGTATTCTCATAACGGAGAAGATATTTTTTATTTTCTAAATAGATACAGACAGTATAACGAAAAGGAAGAAGTTTGGCTTGGATGGGAAAGAAAACGCGGCAAGCTTATGGAATTTAATGCTCTTCTAAGAGGAGATACATCCACAAGCTATAATGTTATAAGCGGAAGTATAGCAAAGCTTCAAAATATAAAATACGTTATAACCCTAGATGCAGATACGGAATTAGCAAGAAGCGTTGCAAGAAAGCTAATAGGAGCAATGACACATATGCTTAACAAACCCCATATAGATTATGAAAACAAAAAGGTTTTAAGAGGTTATGGCTTAATGCAGCCTAGAGTCAGTGTAGGGATAATGGCAGCAAATAAAACTATGTTCTCTAAGATTTTTTCGGGGGAAACAGGTATTGACCTATACACTACTGCTGTGTCAGATGTGTATCAAGATGTTTTTGGAGAGGGTATTTTTACCGGTAAAGGTATTTATGATGTAGATGTCTTTAACTTCATGCTTAAGGATGAGATTCCAGAAAATAAAGTTCTTAGTCATGATTTACTAGAAGGCTCTTATGTGAGAACAGCTTTAGTTACTGACGTAGAGCTTATTGATGGTTATCCTGCTTACTATAACTCGAGTTCTATGAGGCTTCACAGATGGATAAGAGGAGACTGGCAAATAGCTGGATGGATAACTAAAAAATCTCCTCTAAATGCTTTATCAAGATGGAAGATAGTTGACAATTTAAGGAGAAGTCTTTTGACTCCGTCTATAATTCTTTTAGTTATTCTAGCTTTTTGGATATTACCACAAAGTGATGAATGGCTGATAATATCAGTGCTTGCGCTACTTTGCCCCATATTGTTTGATGTCTCTGAAGCCGTTGCAGCACCAATAAAGGGAATAAGTTTGTCAGGAAGAATAAATAGCGGAAAAATGGCAGTAGAACAGATTTTTTTGATCTTCTGCTTCTTGCCTTATCAAGCCTATCTAATGATGGATGCAATAGTAAGGACAGTTTACAGACTTAAAATAAGCAAGAGAAAGCTGTTAGAATGGCAGACAGCTGCCGATGTAGAAGCAAAGCTAGGAAGAAAAGCAGAAAACTTTATAGCTTCCATGTGGCCTGGCAGCTTAATAGCAGTTCTAATATTAGCTTTAGCTTTTAATAATTCAACTAGTTCAGGATTTTTGATGCTGCCTTCCTGCTTGTTTTGGCTTATAAGTCCGCTTATAGCTTATTTAATTAGCCTGGACAAAAAAGCAGCAGTAGTTGAGCTTGGTAAAGAAGAAGCTAAGCTGCTTAGGAAGTTTAGTAGAAAAACCTGGGCTTACTTTGAGGATTTCGTTAATGAGCAGAATAATTACTTAGCTCCAGATAATTTTCAAGAGGAACCGCCTAATGGTGTTGCACCAAGAACATCTCCAACGAACATGGGCATGGGGTTAACTTCAAACTTAGTTGCCTATGATTTAGGGTATATTGGAATTAATGAGACAGTAGAAAGACTGGATAAAATACTAAAGGGTATGGAAGCCTTAGAGAAATATAAAGGTCATTTTTACAACTGGTATGATACAGTTACTGCTAAACCTCTTAATCCTAAGTATGTATCAACAGTAGACAGTGGAAATCTTGTAGGATATTTATGGTTAGCAGCAGAGAGTTTGGAGGAATATAGTAATGCTCCTATATTATCCAGCAACAAACTGGAAGGTATTTGCGATACCTTGGAGCTAAGTAGTCTAGATATTGAAAAAGCTTCAGGAATTAAAGATTTCTACTCTATGATAATAGATAATATAAAAAAATCCCCCTTGGATATAGTTGGATGGAAAGACACCTTGTGGGAGATTTATAATAAGATAATTGAAGTAGAAAAAATAGAGGGTTGTGAAAATTTATATTGGAATTTAAAGGCTAAACATGATATAAGCAGATACATTGATGAAATTCAGAAGCTGTTTCCATGGACTGAACTCATTATTAAAGCACCAGAAGACATGAAAAACCTAATTGATATGCTTAAGCTATTACCAAGGCAAACTTCCTTGAAAAAATTTAATGAAGAGCTTGATAAAATAAAGTTTCCAAAAGCAAGTTCTGAAGGAAGAGAGTGGTTAGAGAAGCTTGAACTGCTGTTAGAGAAAGGTAAGAAAGAGATAGAGGATATATTAATTAGAATTGAAAATATAAAAGGCAGACTTAACAAAATGGCTGAAGAAACTAGCTTTACAATGCTCTATGATAAAAATAGAGAGCTGTTTGCTATTGGCTATGATGTGGAGAAGGATACTTTAGGAAATTCTCACTATGATCTATTGGCTTCTGAATCAAGGCAGGCTAGTTTTGTAGCTATAGCAAAGGGAGAAATTGGTCATAAACATTGGTTTAGACTAGGTAGAGCTATGACATTGATGGGAAGAAGTAAAGGATTAGTTTCTTGGAGCGGAACCATGTTTGAGTATTTTATGCCTCTATTAATAATGAAGAATTATCCTGATTCACTTTTAAATGAAACCTATAGAGCAGTTATTGAAGGCCAAAAAAAGTATGCAAGAGAAAGAAAAGTGCCTTGGGGTATTTCTGAATCTGCTTACAATACCTTTGACCCAGCCTTGAATTATCAATATAAAGCTTTTGGTATTCCAGGTATCGGACTTAAGAGAGGTCTTGCAAATGAGCTTGTAATATCACCATATTCTACTGTTATGGCGCTGCAAGTAGACTTGCATGGAGCTATAGATAACATGAAGAGGCTTATTGAAGAAGGTTTGGAAGGTCGATATGGTTTTTATGAAGCTGCAGATTATACGAAAGAAAGGATTCCAAAGGGAAAGCAAAAGTCATTAATTAAGTGTTTTATGGTTCACCATGAAGGAATGAGCCTAATGGCTCTTAACAATGTTTTAAACAATAATATACTTCAGGAGCGTTTTCATAGAATCCCTCAGATAAAAGCAACCGAGCTTTTACTTCAGGAAAGAGTTTCAAAAAGAGTAGTGTATGATAGAGAACAGAATTTTGAAGTTGTTGATTTAACTACAGAAAAACAAAATATTGTAGTTAGAACCTTTAATACTGCAAATACACCAATGCCTGAGACACATCTGCTTTCCAATGGTGCATATTCTATTATGCTTACTAATAGCGGAAGCGGTTATGGGAAGCTTAACGATATGACTGTTTATAGGTGGAGAGAGGATCTAACTCTAGATAATACTGGCATGTTTTTCTATATAAAGAACTTAAATTCAAATGAATACTGGAGTGCTTCCTATGAGCCCTGCAAGCAGGAGGGAGAAGGTTATGAGGTGATTTTTTCTCTTGATAAGGCAGAATTTAAGAGAAAAGATGGCGGTCTTTCAACGCATACAGAAATTGCAGTTTCTCAAGAGGATAATGCTGAGGTTAGAAAATTATCCATAACAAACCACAGTGAACACATAAGAACAGTTGAAGTAACCAGCTATTGCGAAGTAACTCTGGCACCATATAATGCAGATATTGTGCATCCAACCTTTAGCAATCTATTTATAAGAACAGAATTTATAGATAATCCTTGCTGCATTATTGCTAACAGAAGACCAAGGGCAAAGGGTCAGAAAAAACCTCATGTAGTTCAGACAATATCAATTCATGGTGAAACCGTGGGGACTATTCAATATGAAACCAGCAGAGCAAACTTTTTAGGAAGAGGAAGAGATGTTTCTAATCCTCAGGTAATGGAAAATGATGCTCCTCTTAAAAATTCTGTTGGTGCTGTATTAGATCCTATTATAAGTATAAGAAGAAGGATTAAGATTAAATCTGGTGAAACCGTTAAAATTGCGTATACTACAGCTGTTGCGGACACTAGAGAAGAGGCTATTGAGCTTGGAAGAAAATACAGTGAAATGCACAATGTTGATAGAGTATTTGAGCTTGCTTGGACTCAAACGCAGGTTGAGATGAAATACTTGGGTGTAAAATCTACTCAAGCAAATTTGTATCAACATATGGCTTCTAAAATTCTATTTATCAATACTAATTTAAAAAGCAGAGCAGAATTTATTAAGAACATTAAAAAGTCTCAGTCTGCTTTATGGCCCTATGGAATTTCAGGTGACTTGCCAATACTTCTTGTAGTTGTGAGAAAAGAAGAAGATATGGACTTGGTAAGACAGGCACTTCAAGCGCATGAGTATTTAAGCAATAAGGGTTTAAAAATAGATTTAGTTGTAATAAATCTTCAAAACACGCTGTATACACAGCCGCTGCAGGATGCAATTAGAGATTTGATATCTTCAAGCCATGCAAGAGATAAGCAAAACAAGCCTGGAGGTGTATTCCTTCACAGTAAAGGAAGCATGGCGATAGAAGATGTTGAATTTATAATGTCTATAGCCAGACTTGTTATTGATTCAGAGAAGGGAAGCCTAATGCATCAGCTTAGTGGAAGTGAAGAAACACAGGAAACTAGAGAACTAATGGACATAAAAGAGCAAAGCTACGATATAGTTCAACACAGCTTCCCGCATTTGGAACTAGAATACTTTAACGGACTTGGTGGTTTCGATACAGAAAATGATCAATATACTATAATTCTTAAAGAAAATAGAAACACGCCTGCACCTTGGATTAATGTTATATCTAATGGACAGTTTGGTTTCCATATTTCAGAAAGTGGAAGCAGCTATACCTGGTACAAAAACAGCAGAGAAAACAAAATTACTCCATGGTCAAACGATCCTGTAACTGATCCTCCTACTGAAGCCTTATATTTAAGAGATGAAGTGACAGGGGAGCTTTGGGGTATAACTCCTAAGCCTTTAAGAGGAAGTGGAGAATATATCATTGAGCATGGCTATGGCTATTCAAACTTTAAACACCAGGCTCATGGAATAGTTGGAGAGATGACTGTTTTTGCTCCTATGGATGAAAGTGTTAAGCTTTGTTTAATAAACCTAAAGAACAATAGCAAGCAGGAGAGAAAATTATCATTAACCTATTATGCACAGTTAGTTTTAGGTGTAGTTCCACAGCAAACAGCTCAATATATATCTAGCTACCTGGACGAAGATAAAAACTTTATTTACGCACAAAATCCATATAGCGAACACTTTGGAAGAGCTTATGCTTATCTTAGGATAGCAGGAGGGAGTGAGGAGTCCTATACAGGTAATAGAATTGAATTTTTAGGAAGAAATGGAGACGCTAATACTCCTCGGGCATTAAAATATAAAATGTTATCAAATGAAGTTGGTGCAGGCTACGACCCTTGTCTTGCCTCCAATGCAAAGATAACCATGGCACCAGATGAAGTAGCGCACCTTATAGTTATGCTTGGTCAAAATGAAAGCTTAGATAAAATTAAAGAAATTTCTAAGGAGTTTAGCAATATAGAAAGAGTTGAAGAAAAGCTTATAGAAGTTAAAAACTTCTGGAAGAGCTTGTTGCACAGAATTCAAGTCAAAACACCTGACAAAACCATGGATATTATGCTTAATGGGTGGCTTATGTATCAAACTTTATCCTGCAGATATTGGTCTAGAACAGCATTCTATCAGTCAGGTGGAGCAATAGGTTTTAGAGATCAGCTTCAGGATGTTATGGCTATAGGCTATCTAAACCCTGAATACACAAAGGAGCAGATACTCCACAGTGCTTCGAGGCAGTTTGTTGAAGGAGATGTTCAGCACTGGTGGCATCCTGTTGTCAACAGTGGTATTAGAACAAGATTTTCAGATGACCTTTTATGGCTGCCTTATGTAACTATAGATTACGTAAAGACTACAGGTGACTATAGTATCTTAGACGAAGTGGTTGGCTACCTTGAAGACGAACCTTTAAGAGAAGGGGAGGATGAAAGATATAAAATCAGTCCACCATCAGACAAGAGCGGAACCATTTATGAGCACTGTATAAAAGCTATAGAAATTTCCTTAAAGTTTGGAAAACACAACATACCTTTAATGGGCAGCGGAGACTGGAATGATGGTATGAGTACAGTAGGAAATGAAGGCAAGGGCGAGAGCGTATGGCTCGGATGGTTCCTTTACAGCATTTTGGATAACTTTAAAGAACTGTGCAGTTATAAAGGTGACAAGGAAAGAGAAGTTAAATATGAGGAGATGAAAGAGTTCATTGGAGAGAATCTTGAAAAGAATGCTTGGGATGGCGGTTGGTACAGAAGAGCTTACTTTGACGATGGAACTCCTCTAGGGTCTATGGAAAATGATGAATGCCAGATAGATTCCTTGTCTCAATCCTGGGCTGTAATATCTGGAGCTGGAAGACGCTCGCGTGTTGAGGAGGCTATGGAAGCTTTAGAAAGACACCTAGTTAAAGAAGATAAAGGAATGGTGCTTTTATTAACCCCAGCCTTTAATAATTCAAAGCTTGAGCCTGGATACATCAAAGGTTATGTGCCGGGTGTTAGAGAAAATGGAGGGCAGTACACCCATGCTTCAACTTGGGTGGTTCTGGCTCTTGCTAAACTTGGATACGGTCATAAGGCGTGGAAGATTTACCACATGATTAATCCTATAAACCATGCTAAATCTCATCTTGATTATGAAAGATACAAGGTTGAGCCTTATGTTATGACTGCAGATGTATATGCTACTGAAGGACATGAAGGCAGAGGAGGCTGGAGCTGGTATACTGGAGCTTCAGGCTGGATGTATAGGGTTGGCATTGAAGGGATACTTGGACTAAAGATGAAAGGCAATAAAGGCTTCACTGTTGAACCAGTAATCCCTGAGGAGTGGAAAGGCTACCAAATTTACTATCAAAAAGGTGATTGTTCATATCACATTGAGATTAAAAGAGGAGATAAAAAAGAAATCTATCTTGATGGGAAGCTTCTTGAAGACAGCATAATACCATACATGGAAGCAGGAGATCATACTGTAGAAGTAAATATTTAAATAGTAAACAAAATTTAAACAATGGAACTAAAGTAATATTTAGCCATCTTTATATATTATAATATAAAGGTGGTTAAATTTTTATTTAATGTATAGGGGGAATTGGTTATGACAGAACTAAAACAAGTTTTTAAATGCGAGATCTGCGGAAACATGGTAGAAGTAATTCATGCTTCTGGTGGAACCTTAACCTGCTGCAAGCAGCCTATGAAGCTAATGGTAGAAAACACTACAGATGCAGCTAAGGAAAAGCATGTTCCAGTTGCTGAGAAAGTAGAAGATGGTATATTAATTAAAGTTGGATCAGTGGACCACCCAATGCTTGAAAATCATTATATTGAGTGGATAGAGGTTCAAACAGCAAATAAGATATATAGAAAATATTTAAAGCCAGGAGAAAAGCCAGAAGCTTTCTTTGCTATAAATGAAGAAGTATTAGCAGTAAGAGAATACTGCAACCTTCATGGCTTATGGAAGGCCTAAGACAAGTAAATAATTTTTCAAAAGATTGTCAATAATATTGTTGACAATCTTTTTATTTGGGAATATTATAAGATAAAGACAATCGCATAAAGCCGTTAGAAGAGAAGCAAGTAAGTTTAAAAACAGATTCACAGAGAGCTGCAGTTGGTGAAAATGCAGCATTTATGCTTAAGCTGAATGGGTCTCAGAGGTTGGGGATGAATTTTAGTAGTCTTTCACGTAAGCCTTACGTTATAAAGGCAGGATATTATTGTATCTGTAACGAGGAAAAGCTATATGCTTTTCGAATTTAGGTGGTACCGCGTAAATTACGCCCTAAGGCTTGTAAAATGCCTTAGGGCTTTTTTAATGTAAATTTTTAAAATGGAGGAATTAAGCATGGATGAGAAGAAAAAGGTTATTTTCAGTGGAATTCAACCATCTGGGCAACTAACTTTAGGTAATTATTTAGGAGCTATAAAGAATTGGGTAAAGCTTCAAGATGAATATGATTGCTATTTTTGTGTTGTTGATTTGCATGCAATAACCGTAAAACAGGAGCCGAAGGATTTGAGAGCTAGAACCTTGGAGGTTATGGCTATATATATCGCTGCTGGAATTGTTCCAGAGAAAAATACTATATTTATTCAATCCCACGTTCCAGCGCACTCTGAAGCAGCATGGCTGTTAAACTGCTATACCTATATGGGTGAGCTGAGCAGAATGACACAATTTAAGGATAAGTCACAAAGGTATGGAGAATCTATTGCTGCTGGGTTATACAATTACCCTGTGCTTATGGCGGCAGACATTTTGTTGTACCAGACAGATTTAGTGCCAGTAGGAAGCGATCAAAAGCAGCACCTTGAGCTAGCTCGTGACATCGCTCAAAGATTCAATGGACTATATAGTGAAACCTTTGTAATTCCAGAGCCGTACATTGCTCAAACTGGAGCGAAGATAATGGATTTACAAACGCCTACAAAGAAAATGTCAAAGTCTGAGGATAATCCAAACAGCTATATTTTAATTATGGATCCACCAGAGGTTATAAGAAAGAAGGTGAGCAGAGCTGTAACTGACAGTGTAGGAGAAGTTAGATACAGCGATGAACAGCCAGGGGTTAAAAATTTAATTACAATATTAAGTACAATAACAGGTCAAACTCCAAAAGAAATAGAAAACAAGTATGCTGGTCAGGGATATGCTCAATTTAAAAATGATGTAGGAGAGGCAATAGTAGGTGAGCTTGAGCCAATTCAAAAGAAGGTTAAAGAAATTTTAGCTGACAAGTCATACCTAGAAAATATCTATAAAACTGGCGCTCAGAAAGCCGAATATTCAGCTCGCAAAACATTATCCAAGATGCAGAGAAAAATTGGTTTTATCCCTGCAGCTAGATAAATATTTATGATTTAGGCAATATTAAAAAGTAATTAATCTGTAAGTCATGCAGCAAATCTAATAGACAAAGGTATTTGCTGCATGATTTTTATATTTATAAATTGATGTAAAAAAATGATATAGGAATATATAAATATTTGAATAAAGGAACAAATAATAATTTAAAAAGATATTAGAATGTGTCTTAGAGGCTTAATATTAGTAAAGGATAGAAGGAAATTAAAATCTAATTAGGCTTCTTAAGATTTTGTTTAGAGAAGTTTAAGGAATAATATGTAGAAATGATATTTAAAAAAGGTTATAATCAAATTTGTGTGAAAATATACTATGAGTCTTTAATTACATAGGAGGTCAAAATGAAATATTTAGTTAACTTTTTAAAAGGCTTAGCTATAGGTATAGCTACACTAGTACCTGGTGTAAGCGGTGGTACTATGGCGGTAATACTAGGAGTTTATGATGATTTAATACATGCTGTAAGTTCATTCTTTAGTAACTGGAGAAAGCACATTGTTATACTTTTAGAAATTGGATTTGGAGGTCTTGTTGGTATAGCTTTATTCAGCAGGCTTCTTGAAAATGTAACTACAAAATATCCTTTTATTATGGGATTTTTCTTTATTGGAGTTATATTTGGAGGATTGCCTGTCTTATTTAAGAAGGCAGCATCAGGAACTAGAAGCAAGACCGACTGGATTTATTTTGTGGTAGGATTAGTAATAGTTCTTGTAATGGCTTGGGAGCCAAGTGCTACAACTACTTTGGCAACTAGACAGGACTTATTAAGTATAATCTTTCTTTTCATAGGTGGAATTGTTATAGCTATAGCGCTAATTTTACCTGGAATAAGTGCCTCCTTTATGCTTTATGTATTAGGATTATATAATGTTACCTTGAATGCTATTAATACTAGAAATATTCCATTCTTAATTCCATTAGGATTGGGTGTTGCATTGGGAACATTAGGAACTGCTAAAACTATCGAGAAACTTTTAGAGAAGCATCCAAGCAAAACTTATATGCTTATTATAGGTTTTGTTTTAGGTTCACTATTGCCTGTATTCCCAGGAGTGCCTTCAGGTATGTCAATAGTTACTTCACTATTAGCTCTTGCACTTGGATTCCTGTTAATAAACTGGCTAAGCAAGAAGGAAATTTAGATTATAACCAATAATAATACGCTTTTAACCAAATAGATTGGCAAAGCAGTTGCTTTAATAATAGTGTACTCGTTAGGAGATAATAAAAATATTAGGCTCCACGAGGAACACTATTTTTATTTATTGAAATGTTTTCAGTTAACTAATATAATTATAGTATGATTTTATGGGGCAATAATATCTACATAAATTAGTTTTTAGAAGTCTTTGTAAAGGTTTTCGTGAGGCTTTTAAATCATGGGGGGATTTAATGCAGAACGTATATTTACGATTTAGACGGAAAATACGACCTAAAAATACTTTTCATAAATTAATGCTTTCCTATGTTTTTCTCATATTTCTTATGCTACTAACTTCAATGCTTGTATTATATGAAGGTTATAAGCAGCAAATGATAGATCAGTCAAATACAGTATCAGAAAAGTTTATAAATCAAGGAGAATATTATACGCAGTATACTCTTGGATGGGCTAGATCTTACATATATCAGCTGTATTTGGACGAGCAGGTTTATAATTTGATGTTTGCTTCCAATGATGACTCGCAGCTGGTTTCTACACGATATTTAAAAATAAAACAAGCTGCAACTATGATTCCATCAGTTCAATCTGTATATGTATACAACCGAAATACTAAAATGATATACTCTTCAGACGGTAACACCTCCTATTATTCTTTATTTTATGATAGCGATATAGCTAACATAATTAGAGATACCAGCGAATCAATGAGCACTAAGTTTATTCCACGACAGATAACTGTACCTATAAACGGAACAGAATATAAGAAAAATGTGCTTACAATAATTTTATCTAATACCAAAGCAGACGCAGACGGCACACCCTATGGAGCGATAGTTTTAAACTTAGATGCTGATGCAGTACAAGCCTATTTTGAAAACATATCAGAAAAAGACTATAATTTAATAGCTGTAAATACAAAAGGACAAATAGTATTAAGCTCCAACAGGGGTACATTTCTACAGGATGTATCTAGGCTCGATTATGTAGGAATAATACTGAAGGCTGAAAACAAAACAGGAAGTTTTTTATCAAATATAAGTGGCAAGCCATCCATTGTAACTTACAGATATAGTGAAGAACTGGGCTTATTTTTATTAAATATAGTGAAGTATGAAACTTTCATGGGAAGTATTAAAGGAATGCTTAAAATTTTAATTTCAACATTTATAATTTTATTCATTTTTGGTGTAGCCTTTTCTGTGTTTTCATCAAAAAGAATATACACACCAATTGCTAATACCGTGAGTTCAGTGAAGCGTTATTTAAATGTTGACAACGACTTAAGTACTGAGCTTGGAGTTGATGAAGAATCAAAGAATGAAATGGAATATGTAACTAGAGTTATAGAGAGGCTTATGAATGAGCCTATATCCTTTGGTAAGCTTTCAGATAAAGATTTAAGTTTTATAAAGAAACAGCTTCTTAAGGGGCTGCTTTTAAATACAGTAACAGAACTTGAAGGTTTTAAGGAGAAGCTAGAGGAAGCTGGTTTTAGGACCGAAGGTGAAAACTTAATCGCTATTGTATATAAGATAGATTATTATAAGGGATTGCTTAAAACAAAAAGTAGCGATGAGATTAATGTGTTAAAAAGCAGTTTGTGCGAGGAACTCATGGTTATATCAAAAAGGTACTTTGAGGGTGAAGTTATAGGTATGGAAGAGAATGAAATATGTCTAATAATAAAAACTAGGGATAAATCGGAAGAAGCTGTATCTGCAAAATTAATAACACTAATTCAAGAAAGTCAATCAGAGCTTCTTAAAAATTTCAGTACTTCCTTATCTGTAGCTATAGGAAAAAGAGTTAGTACACCAGAAAAGCTAGCTGTATCTTATAAAACAGCTCAAGATTGCAGTCAGTATCGATTTAAATACGGCCAAAAATCAATATTGTTTAACGAAAAGATAACTGAAGGTATAATAAATTCTGCCAAATATGACGAGGCCATAGAGGAGTCTATTTTTAAGGCGGTTAAGCTAGGTAATATTGACGATGTAAAAGAAGATTTAGAAAAGCTGTTCAATACAATATTTAAAATGTCTTATAGCGATATTGTGATTTCAATCACTAAGTTTGGTATCAACTCACAAAAGGTTATAAACAATATTTATCAGTTGGGAAAAGAAAATGCCTATATAGACATAAGAGGATTTACAAATAACATATCTGACTACGAAACTATTGAAGAAGTCAAACGTTATTTTTTTGAGTTATTCACCAATGTAATCAATCAGCAAAAAGAAAAGAAAGCAAACAGAAAAAATGATGTTATTGAAAATGTAAAGAAATATATAAGAGATAATTATACCGACCCTTTACTTTCATTGGAGGTTATAGCTAATGAAATGAGATTTTCAACAAACTATCTGAGAACACTTTTTAAAGATGTTGAAGGAAAATCTATATCTAATTATATAAATGAAATAAGGTTTGAAAAAGCTAAAGAGCTTATAGAGACAACAGAGCTTACAGCTATAGAAATTTCATCAAAAATTGGATTTTCAAACTGCAATTATTTCTATACAGCCTTTAAAAAGCACTACGGCTTATCCCCTAACCAGTATAGAAATAATGTAAATAATGTATTTTAACAATTAAAATAAGAAAGTTTAGTAATAATAGAAAGGGTGATATGAAGATGGATTTATATCACCCTTTTCCTTTATTTATAGCTTTAAAGGGGTTACTTTATCAATAATTTAACAATGCTTTAAATTTTAAAGGAATAGTCAAGTTTTAAATATTATGAATTATGCCAATAGTAAATGTTTTCTTAAAATTTAAACTATAAAAAGTATTGATAGCATTTTATTATAATATCAACAGCAGGGACGAAAACAAAATCAATCAAAATATATTCTAATTAAAAAGGGGGACATATTAAATGAGAAAAAACTTATTAAAGGTACTTAGCCTGGCAGCTATTTCTGCATTATTGGTAGGTTCATTAGCTGGCTGCAGTAAGTCAGGGGGAACAAGCACAAGCGGACAACAGTCAACAGCATCCAAGGAAACTAGAATAGCAGTTGTATTAAAGGCTGTAAACAGCGACTACTGGAAAATAGTTAAGGCTGGAGCTGAAGATGCTGGAAAGGCATTAGGAGTTAAAGTAGATGTACTTGGACCAAATGCTGAAACTGACATAGCAGGACAGACTTCTATAATGGAAGACCAAATAGTTAAGAAGGTATCTGCTTTAGTAGTAGCTCCTTCACAGCCAAGTGCTGCAACAGCTACCTTTGATAAAGCAGATCAAGGAAAAATCCCAGTTCTTCTTATAGATACAAATGCTAATTGGGATAAGAAGAAATCCTTTATAGGTACAGGAAACCTTGCAGGTGGAGAGGTTGGTGGAAAGTTTATAGCAGGAAAACTTCAAAAGGGTGATGAGGTTGTCATTTTAAGAGGAGCTCTTGGTGATGGAACACACGATGAGCGTACAAATGGAGCTAAGAAGGCCATGGAAGATGCTGGTCTTAAGGTTGTGGCTGTACAACCAGCAAACAGTGACAGAAATATGGCTATGTCAGTTATGGAAAATCTAATTCAAACTTATCCAAATGTTAAAGCGGTATTCTGCTCAAACGATGAAATGGCTTTAGGTGCTAGCAGAGCTTTAATACAAGGTGGCAAGAAGAATGTTATAACTGTAGGCTTTGACGGTTCACCAGATGCTTTAAAGGCTATAAAGGCAGGAGAACTTACTGCTTCAGTTGCACAAAGTCCATACAACATTGGTAAATTCGGTGTAGAGGCAGCAGTTAAGGTTGCTAAGGGAGAGAGCATTGATGCAAGAATTGACACTGGAACATCGATGATTACAAGCGAGAATGTTGATAAGGCTCAAGCAGACTTAAATAAAATACTAGGAAAATAATATTAGAATACTTTGATAGAATTGAACCCAAGCCTTGGGTTCAATTCTTCAAATATTAAAGATTGGGGTGTTAGATAATATGCAGCCATTTTTGGAGTTAAAAGGAGTGTCGAAGGTTTTTCCAGGGGTTAGAGCTTTAGATTCTATTGATTTAGATATTTATCCAGGCGAAGTGCATGGACTTGTTGGTGAAAATGGAGCAGGTAAGTCAACCTTAATAAAGATACTTACTGGCGCACATAAAAATGAAGCAGGAAAGATACTTATAGAAGGCAAGGAAATACAACTTAATGGCCCAAGAGATGCAATGAAACACGGTATAACATCTATTTATCAAGAACTTAATATTGTTAAGCAACTTTCTGTGGCAGAAAATGTGTTTCTTGGAAGAGAGATTAAAAATGGTAATGGAAAAGGGCTTTTAAATATTAATGAAATGAGAAAAAAATCTGCTGAGCTTTTAGCAGAGCTCGGACAAAACATAGATACAAGAATGAACGTTGCTAAATTAGGAATAGGGCAGCAGCAGATGATAGAAATAGCTAAGGCACTTAGCATTAAGACAAAGCTTTTAATTATGGATGAACCTACTTCTAGCTTAACAGACAGGGAAGTGAAGGAACTTTTAAGAACTGTAAAAGAGCTAAAGGGCAAGGGAATAGCAGTAGTATATATATCTCATAGACTCGATGAGGTAATAGAAATATGCGATAGAGTTACTGTAATGCGAGATGGAAGAAAGATAGAAACTCTGCCAATCGAAAAGGTTAAGATAGATGGATTAATTAAGCTTATGGTTGGACGTAATTTGAATCATCAGTATCCCAAGATAGAAGCAAACCCTTCAGAAGAAGCGTTAAGAGTTGAAAAGTTACGCAAATTAGGAGTGTTTGAAGACGTATCCTTTAAGGTTAGAAGAGGTGAAATAGTAGGCTTTTCAGGGCTTGTTGGGGCGGGAAGAACAGAAGTTATGAGAGCTATCTTTGGGGTAGATGAATATGATTCAGGAGAAGTTTTTATAAATGGAAAGAAAGCCGAAATAACTTGCCCCAAAGATGCTATGAAACATGGAATAGCGTTTTTAACAGAGGATAGAAAGGGACAAGGTTTAGTGCTTGATAATACAATAGAATTCAATACGAATATAGCTTCATATGATAAAAATTCACCAGGAACTCTTCTAGATTTAAAAAGGCTAAAGAAGCTAACAAATGAAAAGATTAAAAAGCTAAATATAAATCCTCCCTCAGAAAGTTTTATAGTAAGACAGCTAAGCGGAGGAAACCAGCAGAAGGTTGTTATAGCTAAGTGGCTTAATACTCAAGCGGATATTTTCATATTTGATGAGCCCACAAGAGGAATTGACGTTGGGGCAAAGGTTGAAGTTTATAACGTTTTAAATTCACTTGTAGAGCAAAATTGTGCGGTAATAATAGTTTCATCAGAGCTTCCTGAAATACTTGGAATGAGCGATAGAATCTATGTTATGCATGAAGGTAAGATAACAGCAGAAATAGCTAGAAAAGATGCAAATCAAGAAAATATAATGCTTGCAGCATCAGGTGAAAATTAAGTGGTGTAAGGATTGATCGTTCTTACGTGCAATAAAAGAATTCAAAGGAGGATAAACAGCATGAGTAAAGTTGAAACTACAACCTTAAAGACAGAAAGATTTCAAATATCAGATAAAAAATCTACTAAGGATATAATAAATCAATTTGGTTCGTTACTTGGCTTAGTGATGTTATGTATTGCGCTTGCTTTTGCTTCAGAAAAGTTCTTTACATTGACTAATATCATGAACATTGCAAGGCAATCGGCTATCAACAGCCTAATTTCAGTAGGTATGCTTCTAGCAATATTAACCGCTGGTATAGACCTTTCGGTAGGTTCAATATTAGCTCTGTCAACTTGTTTAATGGGTGTTGCAATAATAAAATGGAACATCAATCCGTTCTTGGCTATGGGATTATGTCTCATAACCGGTGCAGGTTTAGGTTTTTTAAACGGAATTATGCTAACAAAGCTTAAGCTTCCTCATCCATTCATATCAACACTTGGTACAAAAAATATAGCTAGAGGCCTTGCACTTATATTAACAGCTGCATCACCGCTATCCGGTTTCCCAAAATCAGTTCAGTATTTAGGAGCAGCTTTTATAGGCCCAATACCTGTAAGTTTTATTTTAGTTATAATTGTATTTATAGCATTTTCTATTTTTCTAAACAGAAGTGCTCAGGGAAGATATATATACGCAGTTGGAGGAAATCCGGAAGCTGCAAAGCTATCTGGTATTAATGTAAGCTATACTCTAGTTCTTGTATATGTATTGTGCGGAACTATGGCTGCTTTAGGTGGAATTGTTCTTACTGGAAGAGTAAACGCTACATTCCCTCTAGCTGGCCTTGACTATGATCTAGATGCAATAGCAGCTTGTATCATAGGTGGAGCATCCTTCATGGGCGGCTCGGGTACGGTATGGGGAACTCTAATAGGTGCAATGATTATGGCTGTTTTAAGAAATGGTCTTAATCTTCTTGGAGTATCAGCTGATCTGCAGACTATTGCAATTGGAGCTGTTATTATCGGAGCTGTTTATGTAGATGTATTAAGAAGACAAGCATCAAATAAAGCAAAGACACAAGCAATTTAATGGAATTTGGGGTCTTTTAAGGACCCCAAACTTATAACAAAAAATGCATTGCAACCGTGTACAATTTTTGAGCAAAAACCTTTACAATGGGAATTTATAGAATTATAATTGAATTATGATAATAAAGAAAATTATCAAAAATATAGGAATATGATATGGTGATTAATATGCCAATTACAATTAGAGATATTGCAAAACTTGCTGGTGTAAGCCATGCAACTGTATCGCGAAGTCTAAATAACAGTCCTCTTGTTGCAGAGGAAACTCGGAAAAAGATAAATGAACTTGCTCAAAGTTTAGGTTTTCAGTTTAACGCAAATGCCAGGAGTTTAAGTACAAATAAATCTGGGACAATCTGCATTATTTATCCTGAAGCAAATGATGAACAAGTAGTTAGCATGTACTATTCATCTCTTATTAATCAGTTAAGGGATAGCCTTGAAAAAGTTGGTATAGATATAATAGTTACATTTCCAAGAAATAATTTTACCGGCGAAAGCAACATAAAAAGACTTATAGTAAGCAGGAAAATTGACGGGATTATGATTGTGCATCCTAACTTGGTCGATGTGGACGAGCAGGTTCTGCACTTTATTGAAATGTCTAAGGTGCCTTATGTATTTCTTCACCACTATCCTAGCTATGCACGTGAGAATACAGTTGATGCTATCTATACCGATCACGTAAGGGGAGGATATTTAGCAACAGAGCATTTAACAAAGCTAGGACATAAAAATATTGCTTGTATTACCTCCTTTAACCAGTCAAAGTCAACTGAGTTTATACAAAGAACAGAGGGGTATAAAGCGGCACTCAGCAGCTACGGTATACCGTTTGACAATGATCTGATTTTTAATGGAAACAGAGATATATTGTCTGGCTACAACATTATTAAGGAGAATATGGATAAGCTCTTGAGTAAATCGGTAACTGCAATATTCGCGCAAACAGACTTAATGGCAATAGGGGTAATGGAAGCCTTAAGGGAGCTTGGATACAGCATTCCAGAAGATTTTTCCGTAGTGGGCTATGATGATATAGAGCTTGTAAAAAGCTTTAAACCAAATCTTACAACAATACATCAGCCGAGAGAGGAAATTGCTTTTCTAGGCTGCGAAAGGCTGATTGATCTTATAAACGGCAAGAAAAAAAAGAAAACAATAAATATAATGCTTCAGCCAAAACTTATTGTAAGAGAGTCTACTAAAAATCTTATATAGATCATATATTTATATAGGAATGCACCCGGTTACATTGCTAGCATGTTCATGCTCTGCCCCAACTGTGGAGCTAAGTATAATAATATTATGGAGGCTAAAGATTTAAATAGTTTAGCTGGTAGTTTACCAATGAAAATAAGCATTTCTAGATACCCAGTGCTTATCAATAAGAGGAGGAAAGAAATATGGATTTAAGAGAAAGAGCCTTAAAAATGCATAAAGACTATGAAGGTAAAATAGCGCTTCAATGCAAGGTCCCATTAAAAACTAGAGAGGATATGACCCTTGCATACACGCCAGGGGTAGCAGAGCCTTGTTTGGAAATAGAAAAGGACTACAGCAAAATATATGATTATACTTCAAAAGGAAACCTGGTAGCAGTTGTTACTAATGGAACAGCAGTATTAGGATTAGGAGACATTGGAGCAGGAGCTGGAATGCCAGTTATGGAAGGAAAAGCAGTATTGTTTAAAGCCTTTGCGGGCGTAGATGCTTTTCCAATATGCCTAGATACTAAAGATGTAGACAAAATAATTGAAACAGTAAAACTTATGGAGCCAACCTTTGGTGGAATTAACCTTGAAGATATTAAAGCTCCAGAGTGTTTTGAAATTGAAGACAGATTGAAGGAAATATGTGATATTCCAATTTTTCACGATGACCAGCATGGAACAGCAGTAGTTACTGCAGCAGCTATGATAAATGCAATTAAGCTTACAAACAAAAAAGCTGAAAGTTTAAAGGTTGTTGTTAATGGTGCAGGAGCGGCTGGAACAGCAGTGACAAAGCTTCTTTTATCCATGGGAGTTAAGGATATAGTGGTATGTGATAGAAAAGGTGCTATATCAAAAGACAACCCAAAGCTAGACAGTGTAAAGGGAAGGCTAGCAGAAATAACAAATCCAGAACTGAGAAAAGGCCCATTAGCTGATGTTATTAAAGGAACAGATGTATTTATAGGAGTTTCAGCACCAGGTTCATTAACAACTGAAATGGTAAAGACCATGAATAAGGATAGCATGATCTTCGCTATGGCAAACCCAGTTCCAGAGATATATCCAGAGGAGGCAAAAGCAGGGGGAGCAAGAGTTATCGGCACAGGACGTTCAGACTTTCCAAATCAAATCAATAACGTACTTGCTTTCCCGGGGATTTTTAGAGGAGCTCTTGATGTGTGGGCAAGCCAAATTAATGAGGAAATGAAGATAGCAGCTGCTGAGGCTATAGCTAATGTTATAAGCGAGAAAGAACTTAACGAAGATTATATAATTCCACAAGTTTTTGATGAAAGAGTTGCACCTAGAGTTGCTGCTGCAGTTGCTGAAGCTGCAATAAAAACTGGTGTAGCGCGAAGAAAGGATATAACACCTGAATGGGTATTCAATCATACAAAACAGTTAACTAATAGCAAATAATAATACTAAGCAGGGGGCTTAAGGATTAACAAGCCTTAAGTACTGATGCATAAAAATTGATAATCTTTATGTACTAATAAGAAATACGGGAGGGTTATTTAATATGATTAAAGTTGGAGTAGTAGGCTATGGAGTTATAGGACAGAGATTAGCAGATGGAGTAGCACTTCAAAAGGACATGGAGTTGATAGGTGTAGCAGACGTATCACCAACACTTGCAATAAGAGCCTTAAAGGAAAAAGGAATGCCTTACGCGTTCTATAATGGAATGCCAGAAAATACGGCTAAGTTTGAGGAGCTTGGAATTCCTGTTTCAGGCACATTAGAAGAATTAGTTCAAAAGGTTGACGTTATACTAGACGCAACAAGTGCAGGCGTAGGAGCTAAAAATAAAGAACTTTATACAAAGTATAACAAGAAAGCAATATTTCAAGGTGGAGAAAAGAACAGCGTAGCAGATGTATTCTTCCATGGTTATGCAAATTACGAAAAAGGACTTGGAAAGCAGTTCTTAAAGTTAACTTCCTGCAATACTACAGGACTTATAAGAGCAATTGACTGCTTGGATAGAGAAGTTGGAATTGAAAAGGTAGCTATTACAATTATAAGACGTGTGGCTGACCCAGGAGACTACCACAGAGGATTAACAAATGCATTGCAGGTAGATAAGGCACCAAGCCATCAAGCTTTAGACCTTATGACAATAATGCCTCATATATATGCAACAGGGATATTAGTTCATACCCCTGTAACTCATGGACATATAATTACAGTTGTTGCAACTCCTAAGGAAGAAATGACTAAGGATCAAATAGTAGCAGCCTTCTCAAAGCACCCAAGAATTAGAGTTGTTAGACTTGAAGACGGTTTCCTTGGAAATGCTTCCTTATTCAGATATGCTAGAGACCTTGGTAACCCAAGAGGAGACATGTATGAGATAGCTGTATTTGAAGAGACAATAGTTAACTCAGGAAAAGACATTATGTTTGCTATAAACATTCCACAAGAGTCAGTGACAATTCCAGAAACAATGGACGGAATTAGAGCAGTTATGGAAGCTCAAACTGACAGTCTTGAAGCAGTAGCAGAAACTAATAAGCATTTGGGGTTAGGAAAATGGATGCAAAAGTAACAAAAATAAGGTCTATGGATGAATTCAACTATGAAAATAAAACAGTAATACTTAGAGTAGATATTAACTCTCCAATAAATCCTGAGACTAAGAAAATAATGAGCGACAACAGAATTAAGAAGAGTATACCTACTATTAAGTACCTGATAGATAGGAAAGCAAAGCTAGCTATAATAGCTCACCAAGGAGATACTCTAGACTATCATAATTTGATTCCTCTAGAGGAGCATGCTGAAAAGCTTTCAAAACTGTTAAACCAAGAAGTTAAATATATCGATGATGTATGTGGACTTGCAGCACGAGAAGCTGTTAAGAGCTTAAAGCCAGGAGAAGCAATTCTCCTTGGCAATCTGAGATACTTATCAGAAGAGATATCAAGCTTCGAGGATGTAGTAAAGCTTGAGCCAAAGAATATGTTAAATACCTATCTTATAAGAAGCTTAGCTCCACTAGCTGATTACTATGTAAACGATGCCTTTGCGGCAGCACATAGAAATGCTCCTTCAATGGTAGCCTTTCAGGAAGTGCTTCCTACAGCAGGAGGACTTCTCTTAGAAAAAGAGATACAGGCTCTTGTGAAGGTTATGGAAGCACCAGATAGACCGAATGTATTTGTGCTTGGAGGACTAAAGATTTCTGACGCCTTCGGTATGATGGAGCAGGTTCTTGAGAATGGCTCTGCAGATAAGATACTTGCCTGTGGAGTTACTGGAAACATAATGCTTATGGCTAAGGGCTATGACCTTGGAGAAAAGAATGCAAAATTTATAAAGGATCGATCCCTAGAAGTATTTATTGAGCCAGCTAAGGAATATTTAAGAAAATATGGACACAGAATAACTTTTCCTGCAGATTTAGCCTTTGAAAAGGATGGGCAAAGACAGGAAATAAGTGTAGAGGAGCTTCCAGCTAATGAGATGTACTTGGATATTGGAAGCAAGACTATAGAAATATTCAAGGATGCTTTAAAGAGTGCAGGAACGATATTTGTTAACGGACCTGCAGGGGTTTATGAAAATAAACTTTTTGAAAACGGAACGAAGGAAATTTGGAACTCTATTGCAAAAGCTGAAGGCTACTCTGTAATAGGGGGCGGAGATACCGTAAGTGCAGCTCAGCACTTTATAGACACAAGCAAGATTAACTATGTATGTACAGCTGGCGGGGCTATGGTTAGATTCTTATCAGGAGTTAAGATGCCTTTGATAGAAGCTATGAAAAATGCCTACGACAGAAAACATATATAAATTAAACACGGAAGAAAGGTGATGCACTGAGAACACTGAGGGATTATAGTAAATAACTTTACTTTAGTAAAAGGTTTATTAAATATAATGTCTTCTAGGTTCAAAGTGACCTCCTATATTTCGTGTTTAAATTTTTTTCTAAGGAAATGGAGGGTTAAATTTGGAGATGAATAAAATTCAAGAGCTAAAAAAATTAGCTGCTGAAATTAGGATAGAGACTATAAGAATGATTGGTCATCTTGGTTTTGGACATATAGGCGGAGCATTATCAATCGCAGATACTTTAGCTGTTTTATACGGTGAGGTAATGAGATACGATGTTAAGAACCCTAAGTGGGCAGATAGAGACTGGTTAGTTTGCTCAAAGGGACACGGCGGTCCAGCGATTTATTCTTCATTAGCAATTAAGGGTTTCTTCCCTAAAGAAGAACTACTAACTTTAAATACGCCAGGAACACATCTTCCAAGCCACTGTGACAGAAATCTTACAACTGGAATAGATATGACAACAGGATCACTTGGACAGGGTTCCTCACTTGCAGTAGGAGTTGCTTTAGGAAACAGACTTAGTGGAAGAAACAGCTATACTTATTTGATACTTGGCGACGGAGAACTTCAAGAAGGTCAAATATGGGAAGCAGTTATGTTCTCAGCGCAGAAGAAGCTTGATAACTTGATAGCTTTTGTTGACTATAACAAGAAGCAGTTAGACGGATATACAAAAGACATAAATGACCTGGGTGATGTCAAGGCAAAATTTGAATCCTTTGGATGGCATGGCCAAGAAGTAGATGGCTCAGATGTAGAACAAATAATTAATGCTATCGAAAATGCTAAGGCAGCAAAAGGACAGCCTTCAGTAATAGTACTTCATACAGTAAAAGGAAAAGGCGCTGCCTTCGTAGAAAACGAATTATCAAACCATCATATGGTAGTATCTAAGGAGAAAGCTGAGGAAGCTATAAAGATACTTCAAGAAGAGCTGGAAAGCATGACAATTAATAATTGTCATGTGCTCCAGAGCAATGCAGAAGGGATGACAATTGATAATTGTCATGCACTATAGATGGATACAGGAGGGATGGTGTTATAAATGAATGCAAGATTAACTGAAAATAGAGTAAAAGAAGCTAAGGAAATGAGAGCTGTATACTGCGAAACATTAATGGAGCTTGCAGCTGAAAATAAAGATGTAGTTGTACTTGATGCAGACTTAATGAGCTCCATGGGAGTAGCTAAGTTTGCAAAGGAATATCCAGAGAGAACCTTCAACGTTGGTATTCAGGAAGCAAACATGATAGGAGTCGCGGCAGGACTTTCAGCAACAGGAAAAATTCCTTTTGCACATTCCTTTGGGCCCTTTGCTACAAGAAGATGCTTCGACCAGTTGTTCCTATCTATTGGTTATGCAAAGAATAATGTAAGGGTTATAGGCAGCGACCCTGGGGTTACAGCAGCCTATAACGGAGGAACTCATATGCCTTTTGAGGATATGGGTATAGTTAGAAATATACCAACTGCAACAATACTTGAACCAGTTGACTCAGTAATGCTTAAGGATATTATGAAGCAAACTGCAAAGCTTCATGGATTATTCTATATAAGACTTTTAAGAAAAAACGCAGTAAAGATTTATGAAGATGGTTCAACCTTTCAAATAGGAAAAGGTGTAACACTTAAAGAAGGGAAGGACGTAACTATTATAGCTACTGGAATTATGGTAGAAGATGCTCTAAAGGCAGCTGAAATGCTTGGAAAAGATGGAGTAAGCGCAAGAGTAGTTAACATGTTTACTATAAAGCCAATAGATACTGAACTAATAGCTAAGTGTGCCAAGGAAACAGGCGCCTTAGTAACTGTTGAAAACCATAGTGTAGTAAATGGCTTAGGCTCAGCAGTTTCAGAGGCAGTAGTAGAAAATTTTCCTGTACCAGTTGAAAGAGTGGGAGTTAAGGACAGATTTGGTCAAGTTGGACCTGTAGACTATTTAAAAGAAACCTATGGATTAACAGCTGAGGATATATGCAGCAGTGTTAAAAAAGTCCTTGCTAGAAAAAATAGCTTAAGGCTTTAGGGGGCATAACCTTGAAGGGGTGTCCCAAGTTGCCCAGTGTTTCAAGTGAAAGGGGAAATAAAGATGATTATAAGACAGAAGGAACCATTTAAAACTGGTTATACTCCTATTACCAGTCTTGATGATAAGGAAAATAAAACCCAAATGGATTTTGGAATTCTAATATTGGATAAGGGTATGGAAGAGATAAATTCTGATAATAAGGAAAGAGCATATTTGCTCATGTCCGGAGAAATAACTTTAGAATGGGGAAACAATAAGGAAACCTTTAGAAGAGATTCATATTTTGATGAAGATCCAATTTGCCTTCATTTACCTGCGGGGGAATTGGTAAAAATAACAGGCGTATCCGAGAAATCAGAAATTAACATTACAAAGACATATAATGACATCAAGTTTGAAGCAAAGCTTTATACAAATAAAGATTACAGAGTTGAGGAATTTGGTAAGGGAACAATGGGAGAAACCTCAACAAGAATTTGCAGAACTATATTTGATTTTTCTACTGCACCTTATGCAAATCTTGTAGTTGGAGAGCTAATTAATTTCCCAGGAAAATGGTCAAGTTACCCACCTCATTATCATCCACAGCCGGAGATATATTTATATAAGTTCGACCATGAGCAGGGATTTGGTTTTTCAGAATTCGGTGAGGAAGTAAACAAGGTAAAAAACAATGATGCATATATAATTGATAAGGAAGTTACACACGCTCAGGTAGCAGCTCCAGGATATGCAATGTACTATATATGGGTAATAAGAAATTTAGAAAACAACCCATTTAATGAAAGAATTTATACACCAGAGCATAAATGGCTGCTTGATAAAAACACAAAAATTTGGCCTGATAGATAATATTTGAAAGATTGGAGTGTAAGCATGAAAACTATAAGACTTACGATGGGTCAAGCACTTTTGAAGTTTCTTGATAACCAATATATTAATTTTGATGGTGAAGAAAACAAATTTGTAAAAGGCGTTTTCACGATATTTGGTCATGGAGTAGTAGTTGGTTTTGGGGAAGCTTTAGAAGGATATAAAGGTGATATTAGAGTTTACCAAGGCCGTAATGAGCAGGGAATGGCTCATGCAGCTATAGGCCATGCAAAACAAAAAAATAGAAGAGAAATAATAGCGTGTACATCTTCCATAGGGCCAGGAGCTCTTAATATGGTTACAGCAGCAGGTACAGCTACTGTTAATAGAATTCCTCTCCTGCTTTTACCTGGTGATGCATTTGCCTGCAGACAGCCAGATCCAGTGCTTCAGCAGGTTGAGCAGCCAACAAGCGCGTTAATTACTGCTAATGATGCTTTTAAAGCAGTTTCAAAGTATTGGGACAGAGTAACAAGACCAGAGCAGCTAATGTCTGCAATGATAAATGCTATGAGAGTTTTAACTGACCCGGCGGATACTGGGGCAGTTACAATCTGCCTTCCACAGGATGTTGAGGCAGAAGCTTATGATTATCCAGTAGAATTCTTTGAAAAGAGAGTTCACTATATAGAAAGAAGAATGCCAACTAAGGGTGAGGTTGAAAGAGCTGTAGAAATTATTAAGGGCAAGAAGAAGCCAATAATAATCTGCGGTGGTGGAGTAGTTTATTCTGAAGCTTCAGAAGCTTTAAGAAGCTTTGCAGAAAAATTTAACATACCATTTGCTGAAACCCAGGCAGGAAAAGGAGCAATTGAGTGGAACCACTCCTTAAACCTTGGAGGTATGGGAGTAACAGGAACAGCCGCAGCAAATATAATTGCTAGAGATGCTGACCTTGTTATAGCAGTTGGAACAAGACTATCAGACTTTACTACAACTTCAAAATGGGCTTTCCAAAATTCTGAGGTTGAAGTGCTTTCAATAAATGTAAATTCCTTCGACGCTCACAAAATGAATGCAAAGATGATTCTTGCTGATGCTAAAGAAAGCTTAAATGCTTTAGAGGCTGCACTTGGCGATTACAAATCAGCTTATACAGATGAAGTTTTAAAGGTTAAGAAGGCTTGGGATGCTGAAGTTGACAGATTGTTCAGCATTGAGCTTGAAAATGGACTTTCACAGACAAGAGTACTTGGGGAATTAGATAAGCTTATAGGAAAAGATGCTGTAGTAGTTGGTTCTTCAGGAAGCTTGCCAGGAGACCTTCAAAGAGTATGGAGACCAGAAAAATATAAGACCTATCATATGGAATATGGCTTCTCCTGCATGGGCTACGAGGTGTGTGCAGCATTAGGAGCTAAAATAGCTGAACCAAACAGAGAGGTTTACTCAATGGTTGGTGACGGAAGCTACCTAATGCTTCACTCAGAGCTTATAACAAGCATACAAGAGGGTAAGAAGATAAATGTAGTTCTTTTTGACAATACTGGCTTTGGCTGCATTTATAATCTTCAAACCTCACAAGGCATACCAGGCTTCAACACAGAATTCAGATATAGAAATGAAGAGTCTGGAAGGCTTGACGGTGCTTATATTCCAATAGACTATGCAGCAAGTGCAGCAGGCTATGGAGTTAAGACCTACAGAGTTACAACAATTGAAGAGTTAAAGGCTGCTGTTGAAGATGCGAAGAACAGCAAGGTATCAACGCTATTTGACATAAAGGTGCTTCCAGGAACGATGACTGGCGGCTACGAAAACTGGTGGAGAGTTGGAGTTCCAGAGGTTTCTGAAAAGGAAACTGTACTAGAGGCTCATGAGAAAATGTCAGCTGAAATTGCTAAAACAAAGAAGTTCTAATTAAGGGTTATGTCTAAGTGTAGTGCTGAAATTACGCAGGCGCTGTGATGCCTAGGAAAGCTTGCACTACACTTAAACATTGACAATTAAAAAGGGAGCAACAATATTTTTGCTGCTTTCCTATAAAGGAATATAGGGGGAAATATTATGTTTGATAGTGAAAAAGTAAAGTTAGGGATTGCACCAATAGCATGGACAAACGATGATATGCCAGAACTAGGAGGAGAAAACACCTTCGAGCAGTGCGTTAGTGAAATGGCTTTAGCTGGCTTCACAGGCAGCGAGGTTGGAAATAAATATCCTAGAGATACAATAGTGCTTAAAAAAGCACTTGAGCTTAGAGGAATAAACATAGCAAGTGCATGGTTCAGCTCATTCTTAACTACAAAGCCATTAGAAGAAATTGTTGAAGCTTTCATAAAGCACAGAGATTTCCTGCATGAAATGGGAGCTAAGGTTATAGTAGTTTCTGAACAGGGGCACAGTGTTCAAGGGCAAATGGATACTCCAGTATTTGAAGGCAAGCCTCACTTTACTGAAGGAGAGTGGATAAAGCTTGCTAGAGGCCTTGAAGAATTAGGAAGACTTGCTGCAGAAAAGGAAATGAAGATAGTTTACCATCATCATATGGGCACTGGAGTTCAAACAACTGAAGAAGTTGATAAGCTAATGTCCATGACTGATGAAAGCTTAGTATATTTATTATTTGATTCAGGGCACTTTACCTTCTCAGGAGAAAATCCAGAAGAAATTCTTAGAAAATATGTTAACAGAATTAAGCACGTACACCTTAAGGATATAAGAAAAGAAGTGCTTGATAGAGTTAGAGAAGAAAAGCTAAGCTTCTTAAAGGGAGTTAAGCTTGGAGTATTTACAATACCTGGTGATGGAATGATTAATTTTGAACCGTTATTTAAAGTATTGGATGAAAACAATTATGAAGGCTGGTTTGTTGTTGAGGCAGAGCAAGATCCAGCACTGGCAAATCCATTAGAGTATGCTATAAAAGCTAGAAAATATATAAAAGAAAAAACGGGATTATAGGATGGGGGATATTACTATGAACAAGAAAGTAAGAGTAGGTGTCATTGGAGCAGGTAGAATAGGAAAGATTCATGCTGAAAATATTGCGAAGCGATTAGGTGCACAGGCTGAGCTTGTTGCTGTAGCAGATGTGTTTTTAAATGACAGCATAAAGGAATGGGCAAAGTCTTTAGGTGTAGAAAATGTATATGATGATTATAAAAAAATTATAGATGATCCAACAATAGATGCAGTAATAATTTGTTCTTCAACAAATACACACTCAATAATATCTGTTGAGGCTGCTAATTCAGGCAAGCATATTTTCTGTGAAAAGCCAATAGACTATGATTTGGAAAAAATAAAGGAAGCTTTGGACACAGTTGCAAAGGCTGGAGTTAAGTTCCAAGTTGGCTTTAACAGACGTTTTGACCATAACTTTAAGAAGGTTAGGGAATTGGTTAAAGACGGAAAGGTTGGAGACGTCCATATAGTTAAAGTTACTGCAAGAGACCCACAGCCTCCAACTCCAGAATATGCAAAGGTGTCTGGTGGAATGTTCCTTGATATGACTATACATGATTTTGATATGGTTAGATATTTAAGCGACAGTGAGGTTGAAGAAGTTTACACAAATGCTGCAGTACTTGTTGATCCAGCTATAGGAGAAGCAGGAGACGTAGACACAGCATTGATTTCCTTAAAATTTAAGAATGGAGCAATTGGTATCATAGATAACAGCAGAAAAGCTGCTTATGGCTATGACCAAAGAGTTGAAGTGTTTGGCTCCAAGGGTTCTGCAGAAGCAGCAAATGACAGACCATCAACAGTTGTATTAAGCACACAAGACGGAGTACAATCCGACAAGCCATTATATTTCTTTCTAGAGAGATATATGGAATCCTTTGCTGAAGAAATGAAGGAATTTTTCAATGCAATAATTAATGACACAGATACAGTTGTTTCTGGAATAGATGGATTAAAGCCAGTGCTGCTTGGAATGGCTGCTAAGAAGTCTTACCTTGAAAGCAGACCAGTTAAGATGTCAGAATTTGAAGTTTAGCCAAATGAGATACGGTAGGTAGAAGCTTTTATCTACCGTAACTTTTTAGTTTCTAAAGGAGGCTTGTTATGGAATACAGTTTAGGTTTTGCTAAGACATCAATGAAGGTTAGCATAGAGGGTAAAAATTTACTTAATGTACTTCATGCAAACGAGGTTCAAATAGAGCTCACTGGTCCTGCAGAAGTTAAAAGAGCTATAGAAAATCCAATAGGCTCTGACAGACTCTATAAAATAGTTAAGCCAGGAGAGAAAATAGCCATAATAACCAGCGATATAACTAGGCCAATGCCAAGCAAGGTAGTGCTTCCGGTAGTGCTTGAGGAACTTTATAAAGCAGGGATAAAAGATGAGGATATAACTATTGTGTTTGCTTTAGGCAGTCATAGAAAGCATTCTGAAAAAGAAAAACAGTACTTGATTGGAGAGGAAATCTACAGCAGAATAAGCTGTATAGACAGTGATGTAAAGGATTTTGTTCACTTTGGCTATACTGAAAATAAAACGCCTATAGATATTTTTACTCCAGTAGCAAAAGCCGATAGAAGAATTTGTCTCGGAAATATTGAATACCACTATTTTGCTGGCTACAGTGGAGGAGCTAAGGCGATAATGCCTGGAGTTTCTACAAGGGAAGCTATACAGGCAAATCATAGCAGAATGGTTGAAGATGCTGCGTATGCAGGAAATTTAACAACTAATCCAGTAAGAAAGGATATAGAGGACACAATAAAGCTTGTACCAATAGATTTTATAGTTAATGTTGTACTTAATGAGAAAAAAGAAATCATAAAAGCTGTTGCAGGTCACTATATCGAGGCTCATAGAGAGGGCTGCCGGTTCCTGGATGGATTTTATAAGATTCCTATTAAGGATAAGGCTGATATAGTCATTTCTTCAATAGGAGGCTACCCTAAGGATTTAAACCTCTACCAAGCTCAAAAAGCCTTGGACAATGCCAAACATGCAGTTAAGAATGGTGGAATTATAATTCTTGTTGCTTCCTGTAAGGAGGGCCTTGGAGAAGATGTGTTTGAAAAGTGGCTCCTAGAAGCTGAAAAGCCAGAAGACTTGGTACAAAAAATAAAGACAAATTTTGTTTTAGGAGGACACAAGGCTGCAGCTATTGCAATGGTACTTGAAAATGCAAGAGTATTTCTAGTTTCAGAGTTAGAGCCTGAGTTTGTAAGAAATATTTTCCTTGAGCCCTTCAGCAATGTGCAGAGAGCTTTAGATAGCGCTTACGAGGCTTTAGGTGAAGACGCTAAGGTTATTTTAATTCCACACGGAGGTTCCATCTTGCCAGTGTTAAAAAAATAAAAAAGCAACTTTTAGGGAAGGACTTATGGAGTTAGAGTCCTTCTCTGTTTTTATAGTAATATTTTCTGCTTAATAGAATAAATATTAAACAAGAGAGATTATAAATAAGGATATATAGAATATTCTAAATATTAGTAAATTTATTTTTTAACAATGAAGGTATTTTTAAACAAATATAGAAATAAGTATAGTGAAATAGTTAAACGGTTTCATTATAAAAACAACAAGAAAGGGGTTTACTTTTGAAGTAAGAATTTAAGGGGGCTAAAGAAATATGCAAAATTATAATTCTTCATTAGCTGCAGAAAAAAAGATGGTAAAGAAACCAGGTAGGGCAAAGAGAGGGTTTTTTAAAACTGTAGAACCATATATATATATTTTGCCTTGTATACTAATATTTGCGGCTTTTACTTTTTATCCTTTTATTAAAACTATCTATCTAAGCTTAAATGCTACTAACCCTCAAGGGCAAGTAAGCTATTTTGTTGGCTTGGAAAACTACACTAATCAATTTAAGGATCCATCCTTTAGAAACAGTCTTATGGTTACAGTGAAATTTGCAATAATGACAGTATTCCCATCTATGTTTATAGGCTTTATTGCAGCGGTATTGGGAAATACAAAGATAAAGGGAATTGGAATATTTAGAACTCTATATGCTCTTCCATTAGCTATATCTGCTGCTGCAGCATCAATTGTATGGATGTTTCTTTTTCATCCAAGTATAGGAATCATAAACTATCTGTTAAAAAGTGAAATAGGCTGGCTGACAGATCCAAGCTGGGGGCTTTTATCAGTTGTTATTGTAACTGTTTGGATGAACATAGGCATTAACTTTGTATTTATGATAGGAGGGCTTCAAAGTATATCTCATGATTTGTATGAAAGTGCTGCAATAGATGGAGCGGGAATTATTAGAAAGCATTGGTCAATAACCATACCATCCTTAGGACCAACGTTATTTTTCTTATTAATTATAAATATTATTAATACCTTCCAAGCTTTTGGTCAAATTAAAATCATGACTTCAGGCGGACCAGGAGAAGCTACTAATGCATTAGTATTCTCAATTTATAGAGAAGCCTTCTTCAACAATAGATTTGGAGTGGCAAGTGCGCAGTCTATAGTATTATTTGTAATATTACTAATACTTACATTACTTCAATTTAAGCTGGAAAAGAAGGTGAATTATTAGTGAATGAAGGAAAAGTAAAAAAAGAGTTTTCAAAAATACTTGTTTATGTTGTAAACATAGCTATAGGTATTTTAATTGTATCACCAATTATTTATGCTGTGCTAGTAAGTTTAATGGCCCCAGATCAGGTTTTTGAATATCCGCCCAAACTGATACCTAGGGGGTTACACTGGGAAAACTATAAAGATGCTCTTAGAACAGCACCAATACTGAAGTTTATAGTTAACAGTTTAATGATGGCATCTGCAATAACTATAGGACAAATTATAACTGGAGGACTTGCGGCTTATGCCTTCTCCTTCATGGAATTCAAAGGTAAGAAAGTTCTTTTTATAGCAATACTTTCTACAATGATGATTCCAGGACAGTCAATAATTATAGCAAACTATCTTACTATAAGTTCTCTAGGCTGGATTGATACCTTTAGAGCGTTAATAATACCACATTTAACCTCAGCTCTATCAGTGTTTTTATTGAGGCAAGCCTTTCTAGTACTTCCTCGTGAATTAAGAGAGGCTGCAGTTATGGATGGATGTGGAAACTTTAAATTCTTAATCAGTATAGCTATTCCTTTAACTAAACCAGCAATAGGTTCCTTAGGTATTTATGCTTTTTTAAATGCTTGGAATATGTATCTATGGCCTCTTCTAGTTACAAATAGGGATAGCATGAGAACTGTACAAATAGGGATGAGCATGCTTCAAAATGTTGACTCTCAAGCCTTTGGGCCGCTGATGGCAGGGATAACAATGATTCTTCTGCCATCTATATTAGCCTTCGTTTTAGGACAAAAGCAACTTATAGAAGGTCTTACTGCAGGCTCTGTTAAGAGTTGATTATGATATAAAAAGCTTAGTGCTGCAGCAAATTTTAACCTAAGATTTTATGCAGCATTAGGATTTTATATAAACATATAAGTATAAGGGGGAAAATAAATGAATATCAAAAAAATTACATCAATACTGCTTGCAGCCTCTATGCTAGTTGGTGCAGCAGGTTGTTCGAAGCCAAACAATGGCTCACAGCAAACCAGTGGTTCTAAAAAGACTGTGGAGCTTACTTTATGGCATGCCATGGGTGGGGTAAATGGTGAGGCAGTAAAGTATATAGTAGACGAATTCAACAAGAAACAAACTGACATACATGTTACTGCTCAATTTCAAGGAACCTATGATGATGCTATAAACAAGTTGAAGAGCTCTATGACAGGAAAAGCAGGTCCAGATATAGCACAGATATATGATATAGGTTCAAGATACATGGTTGACAGCGGTTGGGTTGTTCCAATGCAAAAGTTTATCGATGAGGACAAGAAATTTAGTAAAGACGATATAGAGCCAACGTTATTAGGTTATTATACTGTTGACAACAAGCTCCAATCGATGCCGTTCAACTCTTCAACGCCAATACTATACTATAATAAAACTGCATTTAAGGCTGCTGGCTTAGATCCAAATAAGCCGCCAAAGAACTTTCAGGAAATAGCTGAATACAGCCAAAAACTTGTTAAGAAAGATGGTTCAGGCAAGGTTTCTCAATATGGTTTTTCCATGGCTATATATGGTTGGTTCTTTGAGCAGCTATTAGCAAAGCAAGGTGCTATGTATGCTAATAATGCAAATGGAAGAACTCAAAAGGCTACTGCTGTTGAGTGGGATAAGAGTGAAGCAGGAATGAATATTCTTAAAGAATGGAAAAAGCTTGTTGACTCTGGAAGCGTTGGAAACTTTGGAAGAAAGACAGATGATACTAAGAATGCCTTTACAGCAGGAAGAACTGCAATGATTCTTGAATCAACTGCAGCTCTTGGCGGATTAGTTAAAGGTGCAGGCGACAGATTTGAAATAGGTACAGCTTATCTGCCAGCTTTAGGTACCGAAAATCCAAATGGTGGAGTTATAATAGGCGGAGGCTCTTTATATGCTCTTAACAACGGCGATGAAACAAGACAAAAGGCAGCTTGGGAATTCATAAAATTTGCAGTTTCTCCAGAACAGCAGGCAACTTGGTCTAAGACTACAGGGTACTTCCCAGTAAATAAGAAGGCCTATGATTTGGATGTTATGAAGAAGCATCTTGAAACAGCTCCACAATTTAAAACAGCTATAGATCAGCTTCACAATACAAAGGTTAACGAAGCTACAAGAGGCGGTTTAATAGGAGTATTCCCAGAAGCAAGAGCTACAATAGAAACAGAAATAGAAAATATGCTGCAAAATAAGCAAACCCCGGAGCAAGCTATTCAGAACGCAGCTAAAAAGGTTAATGATGCTATAACCAACTATAATAAAACAAATACTAAATAATTAAATAAATAGGATACCGGGTGATTTTCCCGGTATTTTATCTTGTAAGAAATTTAGAATAGGAGATGAAATTATGTCATTAAATTATGCACACAGGGGAGCAAGCGGTTATTACCCAGAAAATACCATGTTAGCTTTTCAAAAGGCTGTAGAAATGGGCTGTGAAGGAATTGAGACAGATGTACAGCTTACTAAGGATGGAGTACTTGTACTTTGTCATGATGAGCTGGTGGATAGAACTACAGATGGCAAGGGACTTATATCTGAAATTAATTATAAGGATATTGAAAAACTTGATGCAGCAAAGCTTTGGGGTGGAAGATTTAAAGATGTAAAAATTCCAACTCTCGAAGAGCTTTTAGGCTATGTTAAGAATAAAGACATAGTTGTTAATCTAGAGCTTAAAAACAGCATAATAGATTATAAAAACCTTGAGAAGCTTGTTATCGATATGATTGATAAATATAACTTAAAGGAGAAAGTGATAATATCTTCCTTTAATCATTATTCTATACTTAGATGTAAGGCTATTGACTGCACACTTAAGCTAGGACTTTTGTATAGCTGCCGTATTTTCCAGCCTGGTAAATATGCAAGTGAGCTCGGTGTAAGTGCTGTTCATCCGTTATTTTATAGTTTGGATGAAACTACTGTAAGGGAAATAAAGGAGCACAAGCTAGCTATCAATACTTATACTGTAAATGATGAAAAATACATGCGTGAACTTATTAAGTTAGGTATTGATGGAATAATAACAAATTATCCAGACAAACTTAAAAAAGTTCTTGAAGAACAAAGGTAGATAGTTTTAATTGTTAAAAAGTTCATTATTTAATGATGAAGTATTATGAATCTTTCTATTGATTATAATGTGGTAGCATATAAGTGTAACAAAGACAATATATAAAAATAGGAGTAATGGGAGGGGAGTAAAGGTGATAACAGCAATTACAGTAGCGGCAATAATATTAGCATATGGGTTTACAATTTTAAATGGAATACATGATGGCTGTAATGTTATAGCTACAATCATTGCATCAAGATCAATGCCGCCAAGGCGCGCCATAATTATTGCTTGTGCTGCAGAGCTTATTGGTCCGCTTTTTGTTGGAACTGCGGTAGCTGCAACTATAGGGAAAGGTGTTATAAAATTTAACTATATCAATGCTTCGGGAAATATAGTATCCGTTGTAACAATTTTAGCTGCCTTGGTAGGGGCAATTTGCTGGAACCTGCTAACCTGGAAGCTTGGGATTCCATCAAGCTCCTCCCATGCGTTAATAGGAGGGCTTTTAGGAGCGGGAATTGCCGGATTTGGATTAGCTGCTATAGACTGGCACAGCCTTATCTTCAAGGTTATTTTAATAATGTTTGCTTCACCTTTGATAGGTTTTGGAATAGGCTATATATTTATGAAGCTGAGCATTGGCATATTCAAAAATTTTAATCCAAAGATAAATAACTTTTTTAAACATATACAGGTTCTAAGCATGATATTCTTAGGTACCAGTCACGGCTCCAGTGATGGTCAAAAAGCGGCTGGAATAATTACTTTGCTTATGGTGGTAGGGGGTATGACTCAGGAGTTCGTAGTCTCAAAATGGATACTTTTAAGCAGTACTTTTGCTCTCGTATTTGGAATTTCATTGGGAGGCTGGAGCATTATAAAAACAGTTGGAACTGGAATTTATAAGGTAAAGCCGCTGCATTCCTTTAATGTTCAGCTATCCTCTGCATTTGTAATATTTACTTCAAATATGCTTGGGGCACCAGTAAGTACAACACAAATTGTAAGCTCCTCAGTGATGGGAATAGGCTCAGCTGAGAGAATAAATGCAGTGAAATGGATAAGGGTAAAGAATATTGTATTATCATGGTTTATAACTATACCAGCTGCAGGAATTGCGTCTATGGGCATTTTTTATATTTTAAAATTAATCTTGATTTGATATAGAGGGGGAAGATAGATGGTAAGACTATTTAATAATGTTAACAATCTAGAGAGAGACTTTTATAAGCTATTATCTGCACAGTCAGAAAAGACCTTGGAGGGAATTAAACAACTTAAGCTTTATATGAAAACAGGACTTGATGAAGATGGAGAAAAGCTTGTTATCTACGAAAAAGAAGGAGATGAGCTCAGAAGAATACTTATAGATGAACTCAATAAAACCTTTATTACACCCTTTGAAAGAGAAGACATTTTTATTCTCTCAAGGTCAATTGATGATATGCTTGACTATAGTAGAAGCACTTATGAGGAAATGCAAATACTTGGCCTTCAGCCTACAGACGAAACAAGAAGCATGGTAGGTCTTATACTGGAGGCTTCAGAAGATATAAATTATTCAATTGTATATTTAAAAAATAATCCGAGAGTTTCAGCTGAACATGCTGTAACTGCAAAAAAAGTCGAGAATAAGATTGAAACAGAATATAGAAAGTGCCTCGTTAAGCTTTTAGAAAATGATGATGTGAAATATATTTTAAAGATGAGAGAAGTCTATAGGCATCTTAGCAACTTAGCTGATAAGATAGATTACGCTGCTGATGTAATCGGTCACATAGTTGTTAAGATGGGGTAATATGAATAGTTAAGTAATTTATTTGGTGGGGGGAAATATGGTTAACATACATTACGACACTTTTATAATGGGGCACATATCAATAGATGAAATAATATATGAAGGGACTTATGAGAAAAGTATTGGAGGAGCAGTAATATATTCCTCCTATGCTGCTAAAGCAGGAGGCAGTAAGGTAGGAGTGCTGACAAAGGTTGCTGAGGAGCATATTGATTTATTAAGAAATTTTAATGTTTCTAAAGCTGACATTTACTCTACTGGTTCAAAGGGCACAACCTCTATAAGGAATGAATATTTATCTAAGGATAAGGAACGAAGAATATGTACTGCGCTTTCGATTGCAGAGCCTTTCACTATGGAAGACTTGCCAGATATAGACTCAAAAATATACCATTTTGCAGGTTTAATTGCCGGCGAATTCAAAGAAAACATGATTGAAGCTTTATCAACCAGAGGCTTAGTGGCACTAGATGTTCAAGGGTTTTTAAGAAATGCTGAAAATGGAAAAATGGTATTTAGAGACTGGAGTAATAAAAAGAAATACCTTCCACATATAGATTTTTTAAAAACCGATGCGGCTGAAGCAGAAATAATGACGGGGTGTCAAGATAGAAGAGAAGCAGCGAGAGTTTTATATGGCTATGGGGCAAAGGAAATCATGATTACTCATAATACCGAGGTGTTAGTATATAACGGTAAGAATTATTATACAGCTCCACTTAAGCCAAGAAACCTTTCAGGCAGAACTGGAAGAGGAGATACCTGCTTTAGTGCTTATATAACTGAAAGGTTGAAGGAAGGCATTGAAAAAGCTTTGATATACGCTGCAGCTCTGGTATCGGCTAAGATGGAGACCCCAGGGCCTTTTAAGGGCACTAGAAAAGATATTGAGGAGTATATAAAGCAGTTTTATTAATAAGTTTTAAAATATTGAGAGGGAAACCTCTCATTTATTTTCCTATTGAAGAGGAAATTTTAATTCTTTATCAGGTATATATGAGTATTAAATTAATATACTTTAATAAGGAATAATTGATGGTCTTCAAATAGTTAAAAATGAAAGGTAAAGTTGGGGGTGCGTAAAAGAGTAGATATTTCAAGGCACGAATGAAACCGGTTACAAATATTGAAAATAGTAAATTTTAAGGGGGATTAGAAAATGAAAAAAAGATCAGCTTTAATTGCAGGCATAATATCTATAATTACAGTTTCTATGTTAGCTGGCTGCAGCAAGCCCCAGTCGTCGAGTAACAACAATGCTTCAACAGCAGGTAGCGATAGCAAGACATTAACTATGTATTGTTCTTTTCCTGATTCTGAATATCCTACATACACAAATGCCTTTGAAAAGGCTACTGGAATTAAGGTTAATGTAGTTAGATTATCAGCAGGTGAAGTTTTTGCAAAGCTCCAGGCAGAGAAGAATAATCCTAAGGCAAGCTTATGGTATGGCGGACCTAATGATACTTTTATAGCAGCAGTGAAAGAAGGATTATTGGAAAAATATGAGTCAAAGGAACTGACAAATATACCAGCCAATTTTAAAGATAAAGATAACAACTGGAGTCCAGTGTATGTTGGAGCTCTAGGCTTTGCTGTAAATAAGAATTGGTTCCAAAAGAATAACTTGAAGTATCCAGAAACTTGGGACGATTTATTGAAACCAGAATTTAAAGGTCAAATATCTATAGCTCACCCAAGCTCTTCGGGAACCTCTTATACAGCTTTAGCTACTTTAATTCAAATGAAGGGTGAAGATCAAGGAATGGAGTATTTTAAAAAGCTTAATGCTAATATAAGACAATATACTAAATCAGGATCTGCACCTGCACAACAGGTTGGGCTTGGTGAGGCAGCTATTGGCATTGCTCATTCCCATGATTGCTTAAAGCCAACAGCAGAAGGTTATCCAGTTGAAGTGGTGTTTCCAAAAGATGGAACAGGTTATGAAATTGGTGCAGTGGCTCTTATAAAAGGCGGACCAAAAGATGAGGTAAATAATGCAAAGAAATTCATTGACTGGTCGCTTAGCAAGGAAGCTCAAGAGTTATATGAAACTTCAAAATCCTTTAGGCTTCCTGTAAACAAGAATGCAACTCCTCCAAAGGGAGCGATAAAGCTTGAAAATATTAAAGTTATTGACTACAAGTTTGAATGGGCTGGAGACAATAGAAAAAAACTTGTTGAAACCTTTACACAGAAAATTGCTGATGCAAACAATCTAAAATAAAAAGTTAAATATTTTAGTTTGACAGTTTAATGTCAAACTAAAATGTTTTAAGAAAGGAGGACAAACAGTTGGATGGGAAAATAAAAAGAAACACAGGGGTAAGTAATTTAATAATGATATTTAAGGAACCAGTATTGCTTTTGACAATTCTAAGCATATTTGCAGCTATTTTTATATTTGTCTTATTTCCGTTATTCAAGGTTCTAGTTTTAAGCTTTACTACTAATGAAGGGGAATTTAGCTTGCAGACCTTTTGGGACATAGTAAGTAAGGTAAGCTTTAGAAAGACATTTATGAATAGCATGAAGCTTGGAGTTATAACAGCAGCTTTAGCAAGCATTATTGGATATATATTTGCTTATGCTATCACTAGGACAAACATACCTTTTAAAGGCTTTTTTAAGATGATAGCCACGCTGCCAATAATATCACCTCCCTTCGTACTTTCGCTTTCAATGATTTTTCTGTTTGGAAGAATGGGTGTTATAACAAACAAACTATTTGGTATAGATGATTTTAATATATATGGCTTGAATAGCCTGATAGTTATTCAAGTAATGTCCTTTTTTCCTATTGCTTATTTGACTCTCACAGGAATACTTGAAGCTATTGACCCTGCAGTTGAGGATGCTGCTTTAAATCTTGGAGCATCAAGATGGCAGATATTTAGGTCGGTAACACTTCCACTATCTATGCCGGGCATAGTAAGTGCAGTGCTTTTAGTTTTTATCCAATCCCTAGAAGATTTCAGCAATCCTGCCGTTATTGGAGGAAACTATTCGACCTTAGCGGTGGAGGCTTACAGGGTTATTACTGGCATGTACGAATTAAAGAGTGGAGCAGTTCTTGCTATATTGTTACTTCTTCCAACGCTTATAGCTTACCTTCTGCAAAAATATTGGATAAGCGGAAAATCCTTTGTAACTGTCACAGGAAAGCCTTCACAACACAGACCTAAGATAAGTGAAAAGCATATAGTTATTCCGTTATTTATAGTTTGCCTGATGCTTACAGGAATCATTATATTGTTCTATGGTACAGTTCTTTTTGGAGCCTTTGTAAAAGTATGGGGGATTAACAATACCATAACGTTAGACCATTTTAGATACGTATTTTCTTTAGGATGGGAGCCTCTAAAAAATTCTATTTTTATAGCAGCAATAGTAACACCTGTAACAGGAATATTAGGTATGATAATAGCCTATCTGGTTATAAGAAAAGAATTTATAGGAAAGCATTTTATGGAGTTCTCCTCAATGCTTACCTTTGCATTGCCAGGCACAGTAGTAGGTATAGGGTACATACTGGCCTTCAATGACAAGCCGTTTTTGCTTACGGGAACACTAGCAATATTAGTAATTGCTTTGACATTTAGAAATATGCCCGTTGGAATAGAAGCAGGAACCTCTGCGCTTCAACAGATAGATAAATCTATTGAAGAAGCATCAACTAACTTAGGGGCTAGTAGCTTTGAAACCTTTAGAAAAATAACGCTTCCTCTAATAAAGCAAGCATTTTTCTCGGGTTTAGTATTTGCCTTTGTGCGTTCAATGACAGCTGTAAGTTCAATAATATTCTTAATTTCAGCAAAATGGAATCTGGCAACTGCTAAAATATTTTCATTGTTTGAAGTGAGCAAGTTCAGTGATGCTGCCGCCTATATAATAATTATGATTACAGTAATTATGACAGCTATAGGAGTATTAAACTTGTTAGTAGCTAAGCTTGGACGGAAACATAAGGAATACCAGGGAGGATAAATAGATGGAAAGAAAAATTATTACAGATAGAACCTTTAGTTCAAGAAGTACAAGTGTAAAGCTTAAAGAGCTTGTGAAAAAATTTAAAACCTTTGATGGTTCATCAGAATTTATAGCAGTCAATAATATATCTTTAGAAATAAAGCAGGGACAGCTGACAACTCTATTAGGTCCTTCGGGCTGCGGAAAAACTACTACCCTTAGAATGGTAGCGGGCTTTGAGTTTCCAACCTCGGGAGATATACTTTTAGGAGAGCAGTCTGTAGTTAATGTTCCTCCAAATAAAAGAGACATAGCAATGATGTTCCAAAGCTATGCTTTATTCCCCCATCTTACTATTTATGAAAATATAGCCTATGGTCTAAAAATCAAAAAGCTTTCCAAGGAGGAAATTAAGAAGAGAACTGATACAGTAATCGACTTAATGCAGCTTAGAGGAATGGAGTCAAGGTATCCTGCTCAGGTATCCGGCGGTCAGCAGCAGAGAATAGCGTTAGCTAGAGCCGTTGTTATTGAACCAAAGGTGCTTCTTTTTGATGAACCTTTATCAAATTTAGATGCAAAGCTTAGAGAATATATGAGAGATGAGTTAAGAAAGCTCCAACAAAGACTTGGTATAACAAGCATATATGTAACTCACGATCAGTCTGAAGCAATGGCAATATCAGATAATGTAGTAATTATGAACAATGGAAACATTGTTCAAAGCGGACCACCAAGAGAAATATATGAGCATCCAAACTCAAAATTTGTTGCTAATTTTATGGGCAAGTCTAACTTTATTGAAGGAGTAGTAGCTGGAGTAGAAGGCCGTGAAATTATTGTTAGGGTTGGCGACAACCCTATAAGACTGCCAAATCCGGGAAAGATTTTATTTAAATCAGGAGAAAGAACTGTAATGGTTATAAGACCTGAAGCTATTTCTCTTTCCAAGAGTAAGGAAGTAATAAATGGAATTATTACAAGAGCAACCTATTATGGAGCAAAGGCTGAGTACGAGGTAAAGATAAATGATAATATTCTTGTTGTAGAAAATACAAATCCGCAGATTACCGGTATGTTTGACGAGGGAAACAACGTGGGCATACAGCTACAGCTTGATTGCATAAGACTTATTCCAGCACATGAAGAGTAGGTGAATTGAATGGACTATAAGCTGATTGTGTCTGACTTGGATGGAACACTTTTAGATAGTAATAGAAAAATTTCACAAAGAACGAAGGCTTTAATAAAGCGGTTTACTGAAAAAGGTGGAGTTTTTACCTTTGCAACAGGAAGAATGGAAGCATCTGTAGAAAAATATTTAGATTATCTGGAGGTTTTAAATCCAGTAATTATTTATAATGGTGCTAAAATAGTTGATATAAAAAACAACATAATCTTATATGAAGATTTACTTGACGTTGAGTTGGCTAAAAATGCATTAAAGCTATCTGAAAGCTATGACTGGGATGTGCTCTTATATGAAAATAAGAAAATATATGTGAGTAAAATAACTCCCGTTATAGAAGAGTACATGCTAAAGGATGGAGTCTGCTGTGAAGCTGTAGGCAGTCTTTATGACTTTTTAAAAGGCAGACCAACAAAGATACTTATAATTGGAAGTCCGGATTATTTCCTGCCCTATATTGAAAGACTGAAACAAAAAAGTAATAGCCCTATTAATTATGTAGTTTCTGAGTACAACTATTTAGAAATATTGCCTAGTAGTTCTTCTAAAGGAAATGCTTTAAGGGAGCTTGCTAAAAAATTACGTATTCCAATAGAGCAGACTATAGCTATAGGAGATAACTTAAATGACATCTCTATGATAAAGGCTGCAGGAGTTGGAGTAGCAGTTCAGAATGCACATGATAATGTTAAGGAAGCTGCTGATTGTATTACAAAAACAAATGATGAAGATGGAGTTGCAGAGGTAATTAATAAGGTTATTAGTGAAACAGCATAAAAAAACATCACTTAGAATGTTATAGCATTTTAAGTGATGTTTTTTTGTTTTTCAGATCAATTAAACACAAAATATTTATTTTGAATCTTTTTCAAAAAGTTCATTATTATATGTAGAAGTTTTATAAATTTTTAATAAAGTTCCTATATGTTAATATTAAAATAAATCAAACAAAATTCGGTTTTAGTCCTTAGGATATATAGAAGATATTTTAATAAAATACTACATTAGAAGAGTGCATAATATCAGTGCTTGGAGAAAGCTCAATAGAAGAACAATATTTTATAGTAGTTGTATAAAACAGCTAAAGTTTTAAATTATAGAGTGAAGGGGTATATCTGCAATGGATATGAACAATAAAATCTTTTTTACTATTGATAAGCTATCAAAGGAAATACAAGATTTAGAAGCCTTTAGATATTTAAATAGAAATATAATAAATCAGTTTTATTGCAGTGAACATGAGGAAACTTCAAAATATCCTCCTAATAATCAGGAGTGGAGCATACGCTCATTAGGAGAGCATTGGAAAGGACGAGATAAATATCTGTGGGTTAAGATACCATATAATTACTCAGTGGAAAACAAAAACAACAAGCTTATTTTGTTTGTAGATTTTGGATTTACAGATGGGTGGCATAACTCAGGCTTCGAGTCTTTGTGTTTTATAGATGGTGCACCTTTTCAAGGAGTAGATCAAAATCACAAGGAGATTATTCTTCCTCAAAATTTGAATGGATGCCAAACAGACATCTATTTAAAACTATGGTCTGGTCTAGAGGGAGGCGGTAAGCCTCGCGAAATAGAACATGCTTTTAAGCAGCTCTTTGCAGCTGAAATGGTTAAGGTAGATAAATTTTATTATTTGGCTAAGACTTCTATTGAAGCAATTAAAGTACTGCCAGAGGATGATGCAAATAAGCTTGAACTTATTAGCATACTTCAAGGAGCTTTCAATTTGATAGATTGGACACTGCAGGATTATAGGGATGAATTTTACAATAGCTTGCACAATGCTTATGAAAGTTTGCAAACAGAATTAGATAAGCTTGAAAAGAAATCCTTAGTTTGTATCTCAGCAGTAGGCCATACTCACATTGATATAGCATGGCTTTGGAGATTAAAACACACAAGAGAAAAGTGTGCAAGATCCTTTTCAACAGTTTTAAGATATATGGACTTATATCCAGACTATACCTTTGTACAAAGTCAGCCTCAGCTATATGAATTCATAAAGGTTGACTATCCGCAGTTGTATGAAAGAATAAAGGAAAAGATTGCTGAAGGCAGATGGGAACCTAATGGGGGAATGTGGGTTGAGGCAGATTGCAATGTGACTAGCGGAGAGAGCCTTGTTAGGCAAATTTTATTTGGAAAGAGATTTTTTAAGAAAGAATTTAATATTGAAAGTGATATATTATGGCTACCAGACGTTTTCGGATACTCATGGACACTGCCACAAATACTTATAAAGTCTGGCATTAAAACCTTTATTACTTCTAAAATCAGTTGGAACAAATACAACAAGATGCCATATGATACATTTTACTGGAGAGGTATGGATGGCAGTGAAATATTAACACATTTTATTGACACTCCAGAACTTCAGGAGTTTCAGCAGGATTGGCAGTCAAAGCATCATTCTACTTATAACGGACATATTACACCCTTCACAATTAAAAGCACCTGGGAAAGATATACAAACAAGGAAGTGTACAAAGGACAGATAGTTCCTTTTGGATATGGCGACGGTGGCGGCGGTGTGGATAGAAATATGCTTGAAACCTATGAGGCTCTGCAGGCAATTCCTGGATTGCCTAAGGTTAAACAAGAAAAAGTATCTGAATTTGCTAATAAGCTTCATAAAGCCTTCGATAATACAGGTAAATATGTTCAGGTTTGGGACGGAGAGCTCTATCTTGAGTATCATAGAGGTACCTATACTTCGCAAGGCTATGTTAAGAAAAAGAATAGAGAGCTGGAAAATAAGTATAGGTTTGCTGAAATGTTATCTGTGTTAAATGCTATAGAAAAAAATAATTTTAGCCCATATGAACAAGAAACTTTAAATGATGGCTGGAAAATTATACTCCGAAATCAGTTTCATGACATCATACCTGGAAGCTCTATAACAGAGGTTTACGAGGATGCTAGAGAAGAGTATAAGGAAGCAGACACACTTGCAGAGGATATAATAACTAGTACTATCAGTAGCTTAGCCTTAGAGGCTGAAGGTTATTATACAGTTTTTAATCCATTAAGCTTCGATAGAACTGACCTAGTAATAATAAGTTTAGACAGAGAAGCGGCTTTTTATGAACTGGATGGAACAGAACTAGAGTCTCAAAAAACAGAGGAAGGATATATTATAAAAATTAACAATGTGCCTTCTCTAGGATATAAAACAATAAAAATTGGTGATAAGGGTACAAAAAAAGGAAATGATATATTCAGCTTTAAGAACAATACTATTGAAACACCTTTCTATACAGTTGTTTTTAATAAGGGCAATATTGACTCCATTTATGATAAGGAAAACGAAAGAGAGATTTTGGCTGGAACTAGCAATATTCTTGAAGTTTATGAGGATAGACCTCTTAATTTTGATGCTTGGGATATTGATATCTTTTATAACAACAAAGTTCATTATTTAGATGAATTAATATCTCTTGAGCTTAAGGAAATAAACAGCATAAGGCTTGTTGTTAATGCAAAATGGAAGTATAAGAAGTCCTTAATAGAACAGGATATTATTTTTTTCAGACACACAAGAAGAATCGACTTTAAAACTAAAGCAGACTGGCATGAGCATCAGCAGCTTTTAAAGGTAGGTTTTACAGTTGAGGCTAGAGCCACAAAGGCCACTTATGATATACAGTTTGGAAACATCGAAAGAACAACTCATTGGAATACCAGCTGGGATTTAGCAAAGTTTGAGGTTGTAGGACATAAATGGGCAGATGTTTCAGAAGGCGACTATGGTGTTGCACTGCTCAATAATTGCAAATATGGCTATGATGTCAAAAATAACCAAATGAGATTAACTTTAATAAAGTCAGCAATTCATCCTGACCCTAATGCTGATCAAGGTGAGCATTTATTCACATACTCACTGCTTCCTCATAAAGGCGATTTTAGACATTCTGAGGTAGAGAAGGAAGGATTGAAGCTAAATGATGAATTAAAAGCTTTTAAAGGCATGCTTAATACCAAAATTGATAGCATGCTGTCATTAAATACTGATAATGTTATTATTGATGCAGTTAAAAAAGCTGAAGATGATGATGCAATTATAGTTAGGCTTCATGAATATAAAGGTTGCCGCTCTATGGTGAAGTTAAGTGGTAAATTTAATTTTAACTCATGGCAGGAAGTAAATTTAATGGAAGAACCTTTATCAGAACTTAGAGAGTCTAATATACAGTTTATTATTAAACCTTATGAAATCAAAACTATATTCATTAAGTTATTTTAAGATAAAGCCTCTGTTGATGGTTATATGTGAAGAGGCTCTGAGATTATTAGGAGGTAAAAATGCTGAAAGTATTAACCTTAAATATGCATTCTTATTTTGAACCTAGAACTTATTGGGCTTTTTACAAACTTGCAAAAGATATAGCCTATAATAATTATGATATCGTCTGCTTACAGGAGGTTAATCAACTTAGATATACAAGCATAATTTTTGACAAGGTTAGAATCGATAATGCGGCTTATGTGATAAAGTTGATACTTCAAGAAGAATTCAACTTAAACTATAATTTGTTTTGGGATAAAGCTAAAACTCTGGACGGACTAATTGAAGAAGGGGTTGCAATTTTAACACCTCATAAAATACTGGAGAGAGAAAGCAGGTATGTGTCTGACTTAACTGCTGATGAGGAGTGGCGATGCAGAAAAAATGTATATGGTTGCATTGAAAAGGATGGAGTAAGCTACAATGTTTTTTCAGTTCACTTTGCTTGGGAATATGATGGTAAGGAAAGATTTGAAAACCAATTTGCGAGGTTTCTGGATTGGATGAAGGATAAAGATGAGAACTTAATAGTTGCTGGAGATTTCAATATTGACTATAAATCAGAGGCTTATAAGCTGATGGAACAAACCAATTGGAAGGATGTTTCTAGAGCAACTAACAAGGAGCATTTAGCAACAGCCTTTGATGAAAATGGCGAAGGAATACATATAGACTATGTATTTACTAACATAATTGGGGCATATGAATACACCCTTAAATTCGATGGAAATAATGAATCATCGATTTCAGACCATAGGGGAATATATGCGCTTATTAAATAACGTTTGTAGACAGGATTACTGAAATATGAAGAAGTAATCCTTTTTATTATTGTTAAAGTATAAACTAGCATCAAAAACTTCAACATTATATGTGGAAGTTTTATAAATATTTATACAATAAGTTGTATGATATTATAAATATATCAGATAGAATTAACTTTTCTACTGCACAATGAGGTGATGGAATAGTGGAACTATACACAGACTTGCAGATAGTTTTAGATGAAAAACTTATCATTTTAAATTTATATGCCTCTACAAAAGAAGAAGCTATAGAGCGCCTAGCTGATGTATTATATGAAAATGATAAATTAGTGTCAAAAGAAATTTATATAAATGATGTTTTAGAAAGAGAAAAGTATTGCTCCACAGCTATAGGAAGCGGTGTTGCTATACCACATGGTAAATCAAAAGGGGTAAAACATACAAGTATTGCAATTGGCAGGCTAATAGATGAAATAGATTGGCAAGCCTATGATAAGAAGCCGGTTAAAATGGTTTTTCTGATATCTGTAAAAAAGGAAGATGAAGAAGAAGCACATCTAAGAACTATTTCAAGCATAGCAGTTTCCTTATCAGATGATGCTACAGTTAAGAAGCTTTTGCAGGCAACAACAGCTAAGGAAATAATAGCTTTATTATGTGAGTAGTAACTAAACTTATTTGTGTAAACGATATATTTGTGCTTATTTAAATTAACATAAAACGTAAAATTTAAAAGGGGGAATTATTATTATGAAAAACAAAAAGCTTTTAGCTTTGGTAACAGCTACATTAGTTACCTCCATCTCAGTACTGGCTGGTTGCAGCAAGCCTCAACAATCAGCTGCACCTAAAACAGAAAATAAGGAAGTAAGAATCCTTACTGCTGTAACAGGTGGTAAGGATGATGCAGAAATGAAGCTGTTTGAAGAAAAAATGGAAAAAGCAACAGGACTTCAAATCACAATTGACAAGCCAGCTTCAGATTATGACAATGTTATGATGCAGAAGCTTCAGGCAGGAGAAAAATATGACTTAATCTATTTTGGGCAAGATAAGCTGCCATACCTTGTTCAGCAAGGAGCAGTTAAGGACATAACTCAAAATGTTAAAAACTCAAAGGTTCTATCTGATACTAGCAATATACCACAATCTGAATGGGATGCTATAAAAATAGATGGAAAGATATATGCAGGCTTTAACAAAAAAGAGGTTCATAGAGTGGTAAACGTAAATTCGGTTATAGCTCAAAAGGCAGGAATTGATGTATCAAAGATAGAGCCAACACTTGATGGATATTATCAGGTACTTAAAAAGCTTAAAGAATACAATGACAATGGAGAAAAGGCAAAAGACTTCTATGCATTTAATACGTCAATTGTAAAGGTTTATGATCTTCAGCCTTGGTTTTCCTCAGTTGGATTAAAGGGAGGAATAGTTGTAAAAGATGGAAAGAAAACAGTTCCATGGGCAACTGATGAATCCGCTCCAGTATGGGATTGGATGAGAAAATTGTATGCAGAAGGGTTAATGGATAAAGATGCTTTAATTGATACAACAAAAGAGTTAAGAAACAAGTACCAGTCAGGAAAATCAGGGGTTATTGTTGACTGGGCAGCTTGGACAGGATTGTATAATGTTAATGCTGGAGCAAAATACCCTAATGAATATAAATCAGTTCCTTTGCCAGGTGTTAAATCTCCAAATGGAAAATACATGTTAACTAGAGGTGCGGCTTCTCTATGGGGAGTTCCAGCAAATGCTCCAAACACTGATGGTGCTGTAAAGCTTCTTGAATTCTTTGCAACCCAAGAAGGTGGAGAACTTTTATCTGTTGGTATTGAAGGAAATGACTACAACAAAGAAAATGGTAAATATGTTTTAACTGAAACAGGAAAGAAGCATGCTTCAGACCATGGTGCACCAGTTCCAATCAGCTCTACTTTTAAACACCCAATAGGATGGAATCCTGGATTTGAAGATGCTATGAAATATTTAGAGTATGCATCAATAGAAGCAGCTCTCCCAGAAACTCCAAAATTCCAAGAAGTTTTTGCTAAGCATGCAGCTAAGATAGTAAAAGGCGATGTGAGCACAAAAGACGGTTTAGCAGCAATGAGAGCAGAACTTAAACAAGCAGGTGTAATAGATTAATAGTAAACCACAAGAGGAGTATTTCTCCTCTTGTGGTTTATAAAATAAAAAGATTGTATTAATACCAAGTACGTAATGACTAATACTCATTATGTGCGCATAAGGAGTAACCGGGGCGTAATCATTGATAATGATTATGTGCGGATAAGTATTACCAGGGGGGATAATATGTTGAATACAAAAAAGAAAGCTGCCTACAATAGTACGTTTAACAGAAATACCTTTAGACAAATAAAAAAATACAAAACCATATATATTATGATGCTGCCTGTCTTATTATACTTTATAGTTTTCTCTTACTATCCCTTGCTATTAGGTATAATTCAAAGTCTTCAAAAAAATAAGCTTATAGGAGCACCAGAGTTTATAGGAGCGGCAAATTATCAAGAAGTTATAAAGGACTATCAATTTAAACAAGCTTTTCAAAATTCGTTAATCATTGGTATTGGAACGCAAGTGCTGGCATTTATTTTATCTATACTACTTGCAATAGGAATAAACGAAATTAAAAACAAATTATCTAAATCAACTATTCAAACAGTAACCTATCTTCCAAACTTATTCTCATGGACTGTTGTAGGTGGTATGTGGATTTTTGTACTGTCTTCAAATGGTTTGATCAACAGTATACTATCATCGGCAGGGAAGGATTCAGTACAATTTTTAGCCGATACTAAGTTTTCACAAGCTATTATGATTTTAACTGGGACTTGGAAGGCTCTCGGATACTATGCGGTTCTATTCTTAGCCAGCATCGTGTCTATAGATCCAAGTATATATGAAGCAGCTCAGATAGATGGCGCTTCAAGAGTAAAACAGATAATAAAGATAGTAATTCCTCAGCTAATTCCAACAATGAAGGTTATTATTGTGCTTGGAACAATGGGACTATTGAGAAACTTTGACCAAGTGTTCGTAATGGGTAATCCGACCATAATGGATAAGGTTAGGACATTGCTACTATATATATACACAGAGGGTATAACACAGTTTAAGGTAGGTAAGGCAACAGCAGCTGCAACGGTCGTATTAATTGCTACTTTAGTAATATCCTTTGCAGTTAGAAAACTTGTTAAGTATGATGAGAATTATGTGTAGTGGGGGTGTCGTTTAATGTTAAAAAAGAAAAGATTTCATAATGAAATGAATCCAATTGCTAAGGGATTAAATTATGCATTTCTTTTAATCCTGTTTATATCGATGATAATCCCTATGCTGAATGTTTTATCTGTTTCTTTATCAACTAAATTAGGATCAATGCAGCCGGGAATCAGGTTAATACCAGACAATTTTACTTTTGAAGGCTATAAGGATATATGGAGCAGAGTACAGCTTTGGAAACCGTTTCTTAATTCTCTGTATGTAACTGCAGTAGGAACCTTTATCCAAGTAGTTCTTTCTTCTATGGCGGGATACGTGCTTATTCAGCAAGACCTGCCTTTTAAAAAATTTATGACAAGCATAATAATGATTACTATGATGATACCAGGTGATTTGACGCTTATATCAATTTATGCTTTGAACAAGCAGTTAGGTTTAATTAACTCTTACTCAGGATTAATAATAAATGGACTGGTTTCAGGATTTAGTATACTTCTTATGAGAAGTTATTTCTTATCAGTACCTAGTTCTTTAGCGGAATCTGCAAGAATTGATAATGCATCTGAATTCACGATATTTTGGAAAATATATTTACCGCTATCAGTTCCAGGTTTAGCAACAATATCATTTTTAGAATTTGTTAACAAGTGGAACAGCTTGATGATTCCAGTAACAATAATAACTAAACAGGAAAAGTATACTCTTCCTATGGTATTAAAGTCTCTAGTTTTTGATACTTCAAGCAGATCAGGAACAGAATTCATAGCTCCAAACTCAATTATGGCTGCTATAGTAATCTCTGTAATACCTTTAATCTTATTATATGTAATTGCTCAAAAATTCCTTGTAACTGGAATGACAATTGGAGCTTCAAAGGAGTGATGTAAATGCAAAATATTAAGGAGCTAAACTTTGAAAGACTTATAACTAAGGATAAGGAAAAGGCATATTTTGAGATACCATTCTCAATTCCTAAAGATGTTTCCAGGCTTGAAGTTTCTTATGCTTATAAGAGAAGAGATATAACTGAAAATGAAGCAGGGGACGTATTTAATAAAGAAATAAATGTAATTGATATTGCAGTGAGAGACGAAAACAAATCTTTCAGAGGGTGGTCAGGCTCTGAAAGATTATACTTTTATATAACTGAAAATGAGGCTACTCCTGGTTATGTAAGAGGAGTAATAAACGAAGGAGAATGGGCTTTAATATTAGGAGCCTATAAAATTCAAGAGGAAGGTTGTTCTGTAAGCATTAATATTAAATTTACGTTCAAAGAAAGAGTTTTGTTAAAAGGCGATCTTCATATGCACTCAGAGCATTCAGATGGAAAGTATAATGTTGAGAATGTAATTAATATGGCAAAGCTTCATGGTATGGACTTTATTTTCTTAACAGATCATAATACCTTTTCTCAAAATGAATATATAAGGTCAAGCGATTCACTTGTTGTAATGCCAGGAATGGAATGGACTCACTACAAAGGTCACTGCAACTTCTTGGGAGTACAAAGTCCTATAAAGAACTTTGTAGCTAATGACAAGGAAAAAACAGTGGAAATAATGCAGGAGGCTAGACAAAGCGGAGCTTTTATTACCTTGAACCATCCATTTTGCAGATACTGCGGGTGGAAATGGGGCTTTGATGTGCCTTTTGATGCAATAGAAATATGGAATGGACCGATGAAGGATTCAGAGCTTGATGCAGTAGAATGGTGGCATTCCAGGTTAGTGGAAGGCGAAAGAATTCCTATAGTTGGAGGAAGTGACAGCCATAAAAATGAAATGTTTAGAATGATAGGGGCTCCTACTACCTTTATATACAGCGAGTCTAGGGGACAGTCAGATATAATTAAAGCTCTAAAAGCAGGCCATGGATTTGTAAGCTTCACAGCAAGCGGCCCAATAATTGATTTTAATATTAAAGATGCAATTATGGGAGATTTAATAGAAGAAGCGCAAGGGTTAAAGGGAATGGCAAAGGTTTCAAACTTATCTATAGGTGATGAAATAAGACTGATTTCAGACAAGGGAATGGAGGCAGTCTATAAAATATCTACTGAAAGTACAAAAACCTTCAGTTTTGAAGCTTCTGAACGTAAGTTTTATCGTCTGGAAGTATGGAGACAGGTCATTCCGGGAAATAAGCTGCTTGCTGCTATATCAAATCCTATTTACATCGGAAAGGAATAACCATGGAAAGCATTAGAAAGGTTCATGTAGTATACAAAACGCATTTAGATGTAGGCTTTACAGACCTAGCTAAAAATGTAATTGATAAATATATAAGCAGTTTTATTCCAAAGGCAATTGAATTAGCTGAGAAGGTAAACAAAGATGGTGGAAATAAAAAATTTGTATGGACAGTAGGTTCGTGGCTTATCGATGAGTACTTTAGAAGAGCAAGCGTTCAAGAAAAGAATAAACTTACTGAAGCTATTGAAAAGGGGAATATAGTTTGGCATGGGCTGCCATTCACGACTCATAGCGAATTAATGGATAGAGACCTATTTGAATTTGGAATATCAATTTCAAAAGCCCTAGATACTAAGTTTGCAAAAGACACTATTGCTGCAAAAATGACTGATGTTCCAGGGCATACAAGGGGCATAATAGAACCCCTTTGCATAAACGGGATAAAGTACCTTCATCTGGGAGTAAATGATGTATCACATAAGCCTAAGGTTCCAGATACTTTTATTTGGAGAGACTCAAAGGGAAATGAAATAATAGTGGACTACTGCCAAGGCTACGGTAAAACAACCATTGTGCCAGACTTAGAAGAGGTACTGGTTTTTGCCCACTCGGGAGACAACCTAGGACCTCCATCAGAAGAGGATATTGAGCTGCAGCTTAAAAAAATACAAAGCAAGTTTCCTGGTGCTGAAGTAAAAGCTTCGACCTTAGATGATTATGCTAAGGAACTGATAAAGGTTAAGGATAAGCTTCCAGTTATTACTGATGAAATAGGAGATACATGGATTCATGGAATAGCTACTGATCCATTTAAGGTTTCTAGTTTTTTGGAATTGCTTAGATTAAAAGACAGGTGGTTAAGGGATAAAAAATTGGTTAAAGATAGTAAAGTATATAGAGAATTTTTAAGGGACCTGTTGATGGTTCCAGAGCACACCTGGGGCTTGGATTTAAAAAAATATTTGGCAGATTATAAAAACTGGAGTAAGCAGGATTTTATAAAGGCTAGGGCATTAGATAAATTAAGCGATGCTTATATACCTGAAGAGTATTCAAAATATGGAGAATTTGCAAAGAAGGAGTTTGCAGCCCAAGTTAAGCATATGAAATGGGAGGACAGGAGTTACTCTTACTTTGATGCCTCTCATGAGGAGCAGAGAAAGTATATTGAAGAGGCTATTGAAGTCTTGCCTGACAACTTAAAGGCTGAAGCAAGAGAAGCAATTAACGAATTAAAGAGCGGGTCAAGATATAGTAAAGGCAACGAAGAGCTTTCATTTAACAAAAAATATTATTTTGATAATTATGAAGTGGAAATATTAACAGATGGAAGCTTAAAGATAAATATTGCAAATAAACAAAAGGGAATTGTTTTAGGAAAGGTTAATTATGAGCTTTTTGGAAAAGCTACCTTTGATAAGTGGAGAGAGGAATACATGGTTAATCTTGAAGAGAATAGGCTTTGGGGTATTCCAGACTTTTTTAAACTTGGTGCTGAGGGTAGGGCACTACCAAAGGAAAATATTCAATTTAAAGGCAGTGTAAATAAAGCTTATAAAAATAATAATGAATTAATTATTGAAGGAAGTTTTGGTAATAATGAATGCATTGAATATGGATGCCCTCAAAAAATGGTAATTCAATATAAATTCAATGCAGATGAAATAGATATGTGTGTATATCTTTATAATAAAGACGCAGTAAGGCTTCCTGAGGCCATATGGGTTTCTCATTTTACAGAAAACAATGGAATAGAGGATGTAGAGCTTATTAAACTTTGCGAGAGTATAAATCCTTTTAAGGTAATCGAAGCTGGCAATAGGAATTATCATTCAATAAAGGCAGTTGATTTTACAATGGGTGATTCACATGTAAGCATTGTTCCTCTAGATTCCACACTTTTATCTTTAGGCGAAAAACGCTTGTATAATTTTGAGCAAGAATATGCAGATCTAAAAGGTGGACTTCATTTTAACCTATATAATAATTTATGGGGAACTAATTTTAAAATGTGGTATGAAGAAGATATAATTAGTAGGTTTAAAATATCAATAAAATAGGAAAGGGAGACCTTTCCTTTTTTAGGGTAGAAAAATAATTTGAATTAAGTTATCATATAATTATATGATAATAAAAATATTTACAATTTTCATATAAAAGTAGTTTTTAATATGAGATTTTGCAGTTGAATTAAAATTACAGGGGGATAAATATGGAGGGCTTGTTAAACGATAGATGTATACTGATAATGAAAAGCCTAATAACAAAAGGTGTCCTTACATTAAAAGAATTAAAACATATATGCAATGTTTCGGAAAGAACTATCTCCAAAGATTTAGATATAATAGAAGGTTTAGTGAAGGAGCATAAACTGCTGCTTTATAGAAAGCCAAAACTAGGAATATGGATAGAAGGAAGCGAAAAAGATAAAGAAAGACTATATGTTTCAATAAGTGTTAACAACCCTAAAATACCTAATTCACCAAAAGAACGGCAGGAATATATTTTGCTGAAGCTGATACAAGCTTTAGGTTATATTACTATGCAAGAGTTGTGTGATGAAATATATATAAGCCGAGGCACCTTGGAAAATGATTTAAACTACGTAGAAAATATTATTGTCAAAAATGGCTTAAAATTAAAAAGAACCACGAACAGAGGTATAAAAATAATTGGCGATGAAAAGAAGCTAAGAACGCTAATAGCAGGGTTATTTTCAAGGTTATCTTATGTTATGCCTGTAAAGGAATTAGTAACATATATTGGTTCAACTAGGATAGACACCGGTGAGTACAGCTTTGAAAAGGATTTATTTAATCTGTTTAGCGATTTAAATCTTGGAGAAATTGAAAAGATAATCTGTGAAGCTGCTGATAAGTTTCAGTGGAATTTTACTGATAATGCTTTTGCATCGCTTTTGATACATATAGCAGTAGCAATAAAAAGAATTAAAAGTAATAGCCAGGTTAATTTTACAGAAAATATTTTGTCTAGTTTAGAAATAACAAGGGAATATAAGATTGCTGAGTTCATTGCAAAAAATATTGAAAAAGCATTTCTAATAAATGTTTCTAAAACAGAATGTGCATACATATCAATCCACATTTTGGGATCAAAGGTTCAGTTTAATATTATAAATGACGAAGGAAAGGTATTAAATAGAGCTGATGTCAGCGATAGTGTAGAAGAATTATGCAAAGAAATGGTAGCAAAAGCTGCTGAAGCCTTGGATATGGATTTAATAAATGACAAGATTTTGCTTAAAGGGCTATCTATGCATATTAGAGCTGCGCTTAATAGATTAGTTCATGATATGCCTGTAAAAAACCCACTTCTTGATAGTATAAAGAACTCTTACGTAGCTTCTTTTGAAGCAGCTGTATCAGCCTCTACGATTATAAAAGAAAGGTACAAGCTGGCAATAGATGAAAATGAAATTGCATATATTGCTCTTCATATAGAAGCAGCCATTGAAAGAATGAAAAATAACCTTGTAGACAAAAAAAGAATCATTTTTGTTTGCAGTACTGGAATTGGAACCTCTCAGCTTGTATCTTCAAAGCTAAGAAGAGTTTTCAATAATATAGAAATAGTGGATATTCTATCTTCAATGGATTTAAAAAATAAGAAATTAGATAATATAGATTTTATAATAACTACCATACCACTTGTAATAGATTCTGTTCCTGTGATAAGGGTAAATCCACTGCTGCTGCAAGAGGATTTGGATAATATAGAGAAGTTTATGTCAAGAAGTACATCTCCTGAAATTGCTAAAAAAAATAATTTAAAGAATGTACTTCAACTAATAGATAGAGATTTGCTATTCATTAATAAGAACTTCTCAACTAGAGAAGAAGCCGTTTATGAAATAAGCAAGTTGATGTACCAAAAAGGATATGTGGCAGAGGATTACTATGATTCTATAATAAGTAGAGAAAAAATAGCCTCCACCGCAAGCGGAAGAGTCGCATTGCCTCATGGAGATATGAATAAAGTGTACAAGTCCGTTGTAAGTATTTGTGCGTTAAGCAATAAGCTTAACTGGGATGAAAACAACAAGATTGACATCATAATTATGATGTCAATAAGAAAAAAAGACTTAAATAAAATACAAGCTATATTCGAGTGTATCTATGATATCATGTCTGATAACAGGCTTATAAATAAAATATTGAACTGCAAACACAAAGAAGAAGTATTAGAATTTATACTAGAGTAAAAAAACTATAGACACAAAAGGAATACTAGGAGCATAAAGATTGATAATCTTTATGGGCACAAAAGGAATACTAGGAGGCATTACTTATGAAAATTATTGCTGTAACAGCATGTCCTACTGGCGTAGCGCATACAAATATAGCAGCAAGAGCTATAGAAAAAGCTGCTAAAGTGCTTGGATATGATATTAAGGTGGAGAGGCAAGGTGCCTTAGGGATACAAAATAGGCTGACAAAGGAAGATATACAGCTTTCTGACGTAGTAATATTTGCTGTAAGTCAAAAAGTTTTGGACGAGCAAAGGTTTAGCGGTAAAGTAGTTCATATAGTACCAGTAAATGCACCCATTGTTGATGGAGTAGGTGTTTTACAGGATGCACTAAAGCTTATTAATGAGAAATATATATAAACATTCAAATTATTACATTATGCTTCGCAAAATGTAATAGAAATTCTGATTTATGTATAAAAGAAGAAATTAGGAACATTGTAAAGCCACAATTTATAAGAATTGAGTTGGTGAGATATTTGAAAAATATAAAACAAAGCTTAATGTCTCTTCAAAGCCATGCGATGACTGGGATATCTTATATGGGTCCTTTGTTTACTACAGCCTCACTGGTTAAAATATTTTCTAATATGCTTATAAGTAGAAATTTTACAGATGCAGGTGTATATTTAGGTGAATTTGCTTCTATTTTGTTTGCTCTTATACTGCCAATTTTTTCAATGTTTATAGCCTACTCGATAGCAGATAAACCTGGATTGATACCAGGACTAGCTCTTGGCTGGATTGCTTCAAACCCAATTGGAAACTCCTATGATTCAGGTTTTTTTGGGACGTTGATACTAGCCTTTTTAGCTGGGTTTTCAGTTAGATATCTGGCTAAAAGAATAGTGTTTAAGGAACTATATAATTCTGTGGTTCCTACATTTATAATACCCTTAGTAACTGTTATATTGCTGCTTCCAATACATATATTCTTTATAGCACCTCTTTTTGGTGAATTCAATAAAATGCTTATTGGGATGGTGCATAAATGGGGAATGGCTGGGCAAATAGTGTATGCCATTCTTACAGCTGCTGCTATTGCATCAGACTTAGGCGGGCCTATTAATAAGATAGCGATACTGTTTGGAACTCCTCTTTCAGCTAAATTTATTATGCCTATGACAGCAATTAATCTTGCTATAGTTATTCCCCCAGTAGGAATAGGGCTTTCGACAATCATTGATAGGTTGTTTAGAAAAAGAGGAATATATGACGAAGACATGAGAGAAATGGGAAGAGAAGCTTTTAAGCTTGGACTTATAGGAATATCAGAAGGAGGTCTTCCCTTTCTTTATGAAAAGCCTAAAGGAACGTTATTAGTAAATGTTGCAGGTGCTGTAACAGGTTCAGTTACAGCTGTTTATCTAGGCGCTGTATACTGGTATCCTATATCTGCAATATGGGGCTGGATACTTGTAGAAAAATTTTCAGCCTATATCATAGGACTAACTATTGGAGTTGTAATTACCGCTGTAGGTAATATAATTATAAGATGGAAGGATTAAAAACTGGCTGCCTGAATTCAGACAGCCAGTTTTTATGCGTTTGTAACTTCACTTAGTACGAATTTATCAATAACATGTGCAACTCCATCCTCATCATTTGATAGAGTAATATAATCCGCTATTTCTTTAACTTCAGGAAAAGCATTGTCCATAGCAACCCCAAGTCCTGCATACTGAAGCATGTGAATATCATTTCCAGCATCACCAACGCATATTACCTCTTCAGGCTTAATATCCAGTTCCTTTGCTAAAAGTTCAACTCCAGCACCTTTATTAACATTCTTATCAAGAAACTCTAAGAAGTAAGGAGCGCTTCTTAATACTGAGTATTTCTCATAAACTTCAGAAGGCAGCTTAGCTATAACTTCAGAAAGATGCTCTGGTTCATCAATAAACATTATCTTAACTATAGTTGTGTCTTTATCTAAGTTATTAAAGTCAACAAATTCTAGAGGAATGTCATTTATATCTGCTTCCACCTGACTATATTTGCTCCATTTTGGAGTTATACATTTACTTTCTGTTAGGGCATGTATATTAACTCTAAGCTCTTGGCTCAATTTATATAAATAATCAATATCTTTTAAGGACATTAGAGTTTGAGCTATAACTTCTTTAGTCTTAGTGTTTTGAACAAGAGCACCGTTATAAGCCACAGCATAATCTTCATCATTAATTAGATTAAGTTCTTTAAGATATTTTCTAATACCATCTATAGGTCTTCCGGTTGCTAAAACAACTTTTACTCCCTTAGCTCTGGCATTTTGTATTGCTTTATAAGTTTTTTTAGATATAGTTTTATCTTCTCTTAAAAGTGTTCCGTCCATATCAAGTGCGATTAATTTATACATTTAGACCCTCCCAGTATTCATTTGATTATTAACCACTATTATTATATCATTTAACTATAAAAAATGAATGGAACATATTGTATTGTAAATGTTGTCATGCTTATCTTCTAAAAAATAATTGAAATAAAGGTGGAAAACTGATATAATCTACTAGGTTTTAAAATAAATATTCGGAGTGGATGGAGATATGGCTACAAGAATAGCTATACTTGGTGGACCAAGGTGTGGAAAGACTACCTTAATACAGCAATTGTATGTTGAAATGAAAATAATGGGGTTAAGTGTTGGCTGTGCTTCAGAATACAGCACTGACTACCTTAGAGATAAAGGCATGATTGAATCCATTGCTGAGCAATACGGAATATATTTAGGACAGCAAAAAATAGAAGAAGATTTAAGCTCCTTTGATTATGCTATTACTGACTATGCAACCTTTGTACCATATATATATGGAAGATATATGCTTGGAACTAAGAAGAGGACAAAGAAGGAAATAGAAATATTGAAGGATTTATACTACCTTGCATTAAGAGATTTGCCAAAGTATGAACATATTTTCTTTGTACCAAGAGAATTTGGCTATTCAAAAGATGGAGTTAGATGGCAGGATGAAAATGCTGCTTTAGAAGTTGATGCCGCTATAAAAAGCTTCCTGGAGGCTGAGAATGTGACTTATATAGAAGTTACTGGCTCAACAAAGGAAAGGTCACAAAAAATACTAGAGATTATGGGATTGAATAAGGACGTAGAACAAGGAGCATAATAGGTCTGCTATATTTAGCAGGCCTTTCAATATAGATAAGTAATACTATAGAAAAGGAGAGAGAGCTAGTGTCAGAATTAATTAATGAGATAGAAAGAAGAAGAACCTTCGCTATAATATCACACCCAGACGCAGGTAAAACTACACTAACAGAAAAGCTTTTACTATACGGGGGTGCTATAAGACTTGCAGGTTCTGTTAAAGCTAGAAAGGCGTCAAAGCATGCAGTTTCAGACTGGATGGAAATAGAAAAGCAGAGAGGTATTTCTGTAACTTCATCTGTAATGCAGTTTAACTATGAGGGATACTGCATAAATATTTTGGATACTCCTGGTCACCAGGACTTTAGTGAGGATACTTACAGAACACTAATGGCTGCAGACAGTGCGGTAATGGTTATTGACGGAGCCAAGGGTGTTGAGGAGCAGACAAAAAAATTGTTCCATGTATGTTCTCTTAGAGGAATTCCTATCTTCACCTTTATAAATAAGATGGATAGAGAAACACGAGATCCTTTCGAGCTTATGGAGGATATAGAAAATGAACTTGGAATAAAATCTTATCCAATTAACTGGCCAATAGGAACAGGCGCTGACTTCAAGGGAGTTTATGATAGAAAGAAAAATGTAATTCAGGCCTTTGATGGTGGAAATCACGGTCAAACACAGGTTGAGTCAGTAGAAGGAAGTATTGAAGACAAAGTCTTTAATGATTTACTTGGAGAAAACCTTCATAAAAAACTTATAGAAGATATAGAACTTTTGGATATAGCAGGCGATGAATTTGATGCAGAGAAAGTAAGGAAAGGAGAATTAACTCCAGTATTTTTCGGAAGTGCTCTTACAAACTTTGGTGTCGAGCCATTCTTACAATACTTTTTAGATTTAACTCCTTCACCGCTGCCAAGGCAATCAGATCAAGGTGAGATTAGTGTTGTTAATCCTGAGTTTTCTGCTTTTGTGTTCAAGATTCAAGCTAACATGAATCCAGCGCATAGGGATAGAATTGCCTTTATGAGAATTTGCTCAGGACAATTTAGAAAAGGTATGGAAGTTCATCACGTTCAGGCAGGGAACAAAGTTAAGCTTACTCAGCCTCAGCAATTCCTAGCTCAGGATAGAGAAATTATCGAAGAAGCTTTTGCAGGTGATATAATTGGTGTATTTGACCCAGGTATATTCAGTATTGGGGACACTTTATGCGAAAGTCCTAAAAAATATAAATTTGAGGGTATTCCAACCTTTGCACCTGAATATTTTGCTAGAGTAAGAACTGTTGATACCATGAAGAGAAAACAGTTTATAAAAGGTATATCCCAAATTGCTCAAGAAGGTGCTATACAAGTTTATAAAGAGCTCTATGTTGGAATGGAAGAAATAATTGTTGGTGTTGTTGGTGTACTTCAATTTGAGGTGCTTGAATATCGCCTAAAGCATGAATATGGTGTTGACATTAAGATGGATAGACTTTCGTTTAAGTATATCAGGTGGATTGAGAATACTGAAATAGATGTAGAGAAGCTTAATTTAACAAGTGATACTAAGAGAGTAAAAGATTTTAGAGACAGAAACCTGTTATTGTTCCAAAGCGATTGGGCAATAAGCTGGGCCCTTGAACACAACAAAGGTTTAGTACTTTCAGATATTGCTAAAAATAACGAGTAGCAACATATTTATATAAATATATAAATATATAAATATAAGAAGATAAGAAGATAAGAAGATAAGAAGATAAGAAGATATAAAAGCGATGAAAGCACAAGGCTTTCATCGCTTTTATCGTTTAAAGTTGAAGATTTTGGAATCCGGGCTGCTATTGTACAATATTAAATCCTTAATTATCTGAGCTCCTGCAGCGGATAGAGTGTCTCCGCTGCCTCCAAGACCTAAATTAAAGTAGCAGTTTGGAAAGTCCGAGTGCTCTCCTATGTATGGAAGACCATCCTTTGTTTCAGCATAAGAGCATTTCCAAAAGTAATCTGCTTTAAGACCTTTATTCTCGGGAAGTAAAGTTCTTATTTTGTTAAGCATAATATCGAGTTTTTTACTTATATCGTCAACTGTGCTTTCTTCTGGTGTATGCATCTGAATTAAAATCCTATTGTTATTAATAGGTCGTATGTTATAGATATTTTCATCGACCTCATGTATTAAACATTTCTTATACCACCAGTTTAAGTCTTTAAGCTCATTTGTTACTAGGGTGTAAGAGGGAATAAATCTTACTATATTATCAGTTATTAACTTAAGAGCCTGTGAACCGGCTGTAAAAACAACTTTTTTGCAGGTAATGCTGTATTCTTGAGTGTTTACTCGTATTTTATTTTGTGCAAAATCAAGGCTTGTAAGGGATGTATTTTCATATACTCTAGCATTTTTAGAAGCTGAGGCTTTTATCAATGCGTGGCAAAATTTTAAAGGGTCTATTACAGCAAAGCTTTTGGAATAAATTCCGTCACTATCTAAACAAGCGAAATTGCTTTGAACAAGCTCTTTATCCATATAATCCACAGCAAACCCTTCTGAAGCTCTAAGATTGAACTCTTTTTTCAAATCTGTATCCTTAAGTCTATTAATATAAAGATTATCTATTCGCTTAAAATCACAAGATTTAGATATATTCCATAAAATACTTTCTACATCATCTATAGATTTCTGACACAGCTTATAAGCCCTTACAGCGTGCTCTTTTGTAATAAGCTTTGAGAGTTCTGAAAGTTCTTTGCTTAATTCGCATTTGAGTATGCCGGAGCTTAATAAAGTGCTGCCTTGAGCTATACTTTCTTTTTCAATAACAACTGTATCGATATTATATTGAGATAGATAATAGTTGGTAAGACAGCCGGAAATACCTCCACCTACAATAACTACATCACAGCTTATATTCGAAGATAATTTAGGATAAGCCTTATAATTTCTGCTTATATGATTCCAAAAGGTTTTATCTTTTGCAGCCTTCATTTTTAAGCCCCCATTTATTGTTCTGATGCACATAAGCATTATCGGTGCTTATGACTTTCAAATTTAAATATCCAAGCTCAGTTTTATGAACTTGGATATTTAAATGCTACATGGTTTTTCTTCGCCCAAAAAGCGCATCAACTATAAATACAACTGCAGCCACTATAAGCAGAAGATTGATTAGACCGCCGCCGATTCTGAATATAAGACCTATTAGCCAGAATAAAACCACAAGACCGCCTATCCAACGTAAAATAGTCATAACAAAACCCTCCTATATTTCTTTTAGCTAGGTTTAGTGTATATTTTTGTATGTGCATTTAGTATTTACAGTATTAGTTATTATTATTACTATAATTGAACCCATACACTTTAAAAAATCTTGTTTTGAACATATAATGGTATTAGAGAATTAAGCGCGCTGAATTAAAGAAATTATATAAACCAATTAAACACATTGCTAAGTAAGTAGGAGGGTTCTTAAGTTGGAAAGAAAAGAAAAGGCATTAAGGAATAATTCAGTACTAGAAATAGTCCAAGTTGGATTAATGGCTGCTATTGTATTCATAGCAACATCCATGATTCATTTTCAAACCTTTATGGGAGTAATGCATGCAGGAGACAGCATGGTGTTCTTATCAGCAATACTTTTAGGCAAGAAAAAAGCTGCAATTGCATCAGCTATAGGAATGGCATTATTTGACTTGGCTCACGGATATATGACTTGGGCTCCATTTACCTTTATAATAAAAGGTGTAATGGCATATATAGCAGCAATTCTAGCTTATAAGTCAGGCTTGGAAGGCGAAAAAGTTGGCAATAATATTCTAGCTTTTATTACAGCAGGAATATTTATGATAGTAGCTTACTACTTAGGAGGAGCTATAATCTTATCCTTACTTCAAGCTGATAAGCAGCCCTTTACTCAAGCACTAATACTTTCAGCAAAGGATATTCCAACAAATATAGCTCAAGTGGTAATAGGAATATTAATTGCAGTTCCACTTCTTGGAGCACTGAAGAAGGCAGGAATCAAAAACCTATTATAAAAATGATGGCATCGAAGCAAGCTTCGGTGCTATTTTGTTTTTATCAAAAAATAAAAAAGAGAGGTTTTAACCTCTCTTTATAGTTAAATTAGAATCTTCTTTCTCTTTGAGAGTTCTTTTCAGCTTTTCTAGCTTTTCTGCACTCTGGGCATCTTACTGGATCATTTTCAAATCCTTTTTCTTTGTAGAAAGCTTGCTCACCTTCTGTAAATACGAATTCTTTTCCGCAGTCTTTGCAAGTAATGTTCTTATCTGCCATTTTGTAAATCCTCCTTTAATCATAGGGACTAATTTGTTCTTGGACCATGCTCCCTTTTCTGATTAAAGGGGTTAAAAGTACCTTGAAAAATAGACCCGAAAAATAATTAGAGCAATTGCTCAATAATTATTATAGCATATAGCTTATAAAATACAATATGATTTTGCCGAATTTATCAAAGATTTTTACCATTTTTTCTTATAGAATACATAATAAAAGTAATTAAGGGAATAATGATAAATCCTACAAAAGATATGTATGTATAGTAGTCTAGAAGCTTAAATAAAGTAAATAAATTATTAGCTGCGAAGAAAGCAAACAAGAATACAATGGTGCTAATTACATAGTGAATATACTTATTATTTATGTTCAGATCCTTTAAAAGTTTAGTCAGAGCAAAAAATGTGAGTACATATTTTATAAACCAGCCTCCTACAATCTGAAGCATAACAAACAGCTCTCCCATTTCAAGAAAATCGAAAAGACTTACTCTTTGAGTTTGAATAAGCTTTGGATAAGAAATTAGATTTCCTCTGTTAATTCCAAAGGTCATGATAACACCTGTAACTGAAACAATTTGCATTTGTATTAATATAAATAATCCGATTAAGCTGTCTTTAATGATATTTTTTGTATCTTTAATTTCACACAAATAGGGCAGCACTACTGAAATACTTCCATAAAGTCCAAAGGTTTTTAATATGGTAATTAAAAAATTTATAGTAATACCATCTTTAAAAATTGGAAATAAATATTGAAATTTTTTGTACTTTGCTGTAAGTATAGCTAAGTTGATTCCAGCTATCATTATAAGTACTATTCCTATTATAGTAACAGTTATAATTGCAACCTTTCCTTTCTTAACAGTATAAATTGCGGGGATTATAAAAAATATAAGAAAAAACCACTGAGGCGTGCTTAAAAGCATGTTTGTATGCATAGAGTTTGCCTCAACTGCAGAGCTTTCTATTAAAGTAAGAAACAACATGAGCATATAAACAATCATGAAGACTGTGCCTATAATTTTCCCGTAAGCACCCTTGAAGATTTCATAAAGACTGTAGGTTTTAGTCTTGCGGCATACATTTATGATATATAAAAAGTAGATAATTATTAAAATCGAAGAAACTATTACGGCAACCCAGCTATCCCTCCCGCCAACCTTAGTGAAAATAGTAGGATAAGTCTTTAATGATACTATTCCTGTGCCTAGAATTAAAAATATTATATGTCTTGAATTGAACTTATCCACAAGTCATCTCTCCTTTCGCATTTTCTATTCTTGACCATAAATGCGAATATTAACCTAGAATGCTACAAACAATAAAACTGGAGAGGTGAAATATATGAATGAAGGAATAATCCAATATATTAAAGACACCTTTGTAGATAGTTTTGATGTTAAATATAGAGAGATAATTACAGATAAAGGCATGATTACTGTTATATTTATAGACAATATGTGCGATTCAAAATATATTAGCGAATTTATAATAGCACCTCTGTCAAACTCAAGACAAGAAATTGGAAGCCTGATAGATATTAAGAAAGGCATCATTTCAGCAGGTTCCATGGGGGTGCTTAAGACGAAAGATGACCTTCTTACACATTTACTTTCAGGAGACGCTATAATAGTATTTAGTTTTATCAAGGAAGTAATCTACTGTGATTCTAAGGGGTTTAGTAAAAGGTCTATTCAAACGCCTATAACAGAAGCTCAGATTAAAGGACCAAGGGAAGGATTTAACGAGGTTTTGGCTGATAATATATCTCTTATTAGAAGAAGAATAAAAGACCCTAACCTAAAGTTCGAAAGCATGATGATGGGGGAAAAAACTCATACTACTGTGGTACTATCATATATTAAAGGTTCTGCTCCAGAAAAACTAGTGGAATATATAAGAAAACAGCTCAAAAGCATAGAGACTGGAGCTATTTTGAGCATTAATTATATCGAAGAAAAGCTTAAATGCAAGCATACTGCCTTTGACACCATTGGCTATACTGAAAAGCCAGATGTTATAGCTTCAAGGCTTTGCGAGGGAAGGGTAGCTATATTTGTGGATGGTACACCTTTTGTAGCTACAGCACCGTATTTCTTTTTTGAAAATTTTCATACAGGTGATGATTACTATTCAAATATCTATTTTGCTAATGGTGCTAGAATGTTAAGATGGGTTGCCTTCATATTAGCTACATTGCTTACGGGTTTTTACATAGCCATAGTTACTCATCACTTTTCTCTAATCCCGTATATGTTTACCTTTAGACTGGCCATTTCAAGAGCTGGAGTTCCATTTCCTACTATCATAGAAGTTCTTCTAATGAATTTTTTCTTTCAGCTTTCTAGAGAGGCAGGAATAAGGCTTCCTCAGCCCATAGGTCAGACAATGAGTATAGTAGGAGCATTAATTTTAGGAGATGCAACAGTAGGTTCAGGATTAGCCTCCCAGACAACGCTAATAGTAGTTGCCATAAGCTCGATATGCTCCTTTTTGGTACCTAAAATCTACTACGCTATAGCTACTTGGAATTTAGTTACTATTCTGTTTTCAAGTGTTTTAGGCTTGCCAGGTTTTTATATAGGCTTTTGTATCTTTGTATCTCATATTGCAGGTTTAAACAGCTGCGGATATCCATATCTGTTTCCTTTAGGAACTCTTAGAAGCTATAAGCATAGAGATATTATTACTACAGATTACCTTAGAAACTTAACTAATAATATTTTTGATGAAGGTGATAAGGAGGATAAGGGTGAAAAAGACGAAAAGAATAATTAGTTCAATAATATTGTTCTGTAATCTTATATCCTTTAGCGGCTGCTTTAGCTACAGAGATATAAATAAGCTTCTTTTCATTACCTCAGTAATTGTTGATATTGATAAAGACAATAGACCTATTTTGTATGTAGAAGCCTTCAAACCATTTAGAAGTTCCTCTTCTGGTTCTGAAAGAGGGCAAAGAGTGTTTTTGAAAGGGACCGGAAAAACAACCTACGAAGCGTTGAGAGATATACACCTTTCTACAAGCTATAAGCTGAATTATACTCAGCATAAGGCCGTTATTTTTACTTGCAGAGCTGCTAAGGTTGGAATCGATAATTGGCTGGATATATTTGATAGGCATCAAGAGTTCATAATAAGACCGTATATTGCAATTACCAATGACAATCCAGAGGATTTAATGAAGCTTAAAATAGCTGGCCAGGAGTATCTTGGGATAATTGTTAAGGAGTTAATTGATAATGAGGGAGCATCAACAAGAGCAGTTAGGTTGGCGTTAAATGAGTATTTGAATAGAAGATTAATAGGGAGTAAAACTGAAGTAATAACTTTAATAGGTATAAAGAAAAATGTACCGGAGGAGAGAGTTGAGATAGATGGCGGTGCAATACTCAAAGATGATAAGTTTATGGAAATACTGCCTCGTACAGATGGCCAAGGGTATAATTTCCTTATGAATACTTTAAAAACAGGAAGCTTGGAAATAAGCAATCCTCAGCAAGAAAATAATTTCGTTTCGCTAAATATACTGAGTAATAGAACAAGTACTGATCTTACTTATGATGGCAAAGTAATTAGGCTTAGGAAAACAATAAATATAAAAACAAATATTGAAGAGATTGAAAAAGGATTGGTCTTAAGTAGTGAAAATATATTTAAAGTAAAACAAAAATCGGAGGACAATATAAAGAGGGCTTGCGTGAGAGTATTTGAAAAATATAAAGAACAGGATTTAGATATCTTCCAGGTTAAAGAAACTCTTGAAAGAAAGTATCCAAATGCAAAAGTTGAAAATCCCTTGAAAATTACAGAACTTGAGGTTGTAGTCAATGAAAATATCGAAGGTTCTCCAGATACTCAGGATTTTTGGGATTAGATATTGATAAAGTGCGTAAAGTTTATTAATATAATGAGTAGATAAAGACAGGGAGGGTAAAGCAAATGGCAAGTACATATTCATTTGATGTAGTTTCAGAGGTTAATATGCAGGAAGTTGACAATGCAGTTAATCAAGCAAAAAAGGAAATAGAACAGAGATATGATTTTAAAGGCAGCAAGACAGAAATAGATTTAGGAGAAGAGGAGATAAAGATTGCCTCAGACGACGAATTTAAATTAAAGTCTGTTGTTGAGATCATAAAAGCTAAATTTATAAAAAGAGGGTTGTCTCCTAAAGCATTAGATTTGCAGAAGGTAGAAAAGGCAAGTCTTGGTACAGTAAGACAAACTGCTAAAATAGTAAAAGGAATTTCAAAAGAAAAAGCCAAAGAAGTTGTTGCTGAAATTAAGGAAAGCAAGCTAAAGATTCAAACTCAAATCATGGAAAACCAAGTTAGAGTGTCTGCAAAAGACAAGGATGACCTTCAGGCTGTTATTGCGCTTCTTAGAAACAAAGACTTTGGTATAGATTTGCAGTTTACTAACTATAGGTAGCAGAAATAAGATGGGGGCTAAGAATGTTAGGAACAGTTGTTAATTCACTAGCCATAATTGTTGGAAGCTTGGCTGGGTTTGTTCTTAAGGGGGGAATTCCTGAAAGAATAAATGATTCTATTATGAAGGGCTTGGCTCTTTGCATAATGGTTATTGGTATTACCGGGGCAATTAAATCAGACAATATGATTTTAGTTATATGCTCAATTGTTATTGGAACTATTATTGGTGAACTTGTAGATATAGACAAGTGGCTTAAAAGACTTGGAGACCTTATAGAAACTAAACTTCAAGGAAGAGGTGGCAAGGTATCGGAAGGCTTTGTTACTGCAAGTCTTGTATACTGTGTTGGAGCAATGGCGATAGTAGGTTCTTTAAACAGCGGGTTAAAGGGAGACCATGAAATTCTTTTCACGAAAGCAATGCTTGATGGAATTTCTTCTATAATGTTTACCTCAACACTTGGAATAGGAGTTACTCTTTCGGCTGTATCAGTATTTATTTATCAAGGGCTGATAACAGTGGGGGCTTCTTTTATTCAGGGAGTTCTTACCCAACCTGTTGTTACAGAAATTTCTGCTGTAGGCAGTCTTCTAATAATAGGTTTAGGTTTCAATATGATGGGATTAACAAAAATTAAAGTAGCGAATCTTCTGCCTGCAATACTAATACCAATAGGATATTTTACTTTATATGTGCCCATAGCAAGTTCGCTGGGAAAATACTTTTATATGTTATTCTAATAATAAATGCACTGACTGGAATTATAACCTAGTCAGTGCATTTATTATTAAATTATGTTAAATTTGAATAAGCCTGCTCAGTAAGTTTATCTATTTCGTCATATTTATTTGTAAATTCTTTTGAAAAATTAGATCTCATTCCCTTAGTTTCTTTTTCTTTATTTTGATTATCCATATTTGTAGTTCTCATTAAAAATCACCCTTTCATAAAATTTGAACTCACGTTGTTTTATTAATATAATTTTACGATAATTCTATCTATTTGTCAATAATAATTATTAATAAATATAATATATTATAAACATATAATCATAGTATATACAGTAGGAATAATTTTATTCATTTGGATGATTATCTTACTTATATATACTTTATTGGAAAAAGTGTATAATATTGATGGAAGTATGTTAAGGTTAGCCTTAAGAGTGGAGGTAGAGCAATGATTAAACTTATAAAAAGTGCAAAAATTTATTCCCCGAAGTTTTTAGGAATTAAGGATATACTTATAGTTAACGATAAAATTGCAGCTATAGATGATAATATAGAAATAAACTTTAAGGGTAATGTTGATTTTGAAGTAATTGATGGAGTTGGTATGATACTGACACCAGGTTTTATAGACAGCCACGTACACATACTTGGTGGAGGTGGAGAAGGAGGCTTCAGCACAAGAACTCCAGAAATAAGTCTTACGGATATTACTACTGCTGGAGTAACTACTATTGTTGGATGTCTCGGAACGGATGGAGTAGGAAGAAGTATGGAAGCTTTGTATGCAAAAGCAAAAGCCTTGGAAGAAGAAGGAATAAGCACGTATATTTATACAGGCAACTATAGAGTACCAGTTACAACTATTACAGGAAGCATAATGAAAGATATTATGATGATAGATAAGGTTATTGGAGTGGGGGAGATTGCTCTTTCAGACCACCGTTCCTCTCAGCCTACTGTAGAGGAAATAAAAAAGATTGCAGCAGATGCCAGGGTAGCAGGTATACTTTCAGGAAAGGCTGGAGTAGTTAATATACATTTAGGTGACGGTAGAAGGATGTTAAATCATTTATTTGATATCACTGAAAACACTGAACTGCCAATTACTCAGTTTATACCAACCCATATGAGTAGAAATCCTTATCTCTTTGAAGAAGCAATTAGGTATGCTAAGAATGGAGGTTATATTGATTTTACAACAAGTTCAGACCCAAGTTTTTGGGAGGAAGGTGAAATCAAGGCAAGTAAGGCTTTGAAGATGTGCTTGGATAAGGGTGTTCCTGAGGAGAGAATAACCTTTAGTTCAGATGGTCAAGGAAGCTTACCCATGTTTAATGATAAAAAAGAGTTTATAGGTTTAAGAATGGGAAGCTGCAGTACTCTTTTAGAAGAACTTCAAGCAGCTGTTTTCGAGAATGGAATAGGGATTGAGCAGGTATTAATGGTCTTAACTGAGAATCCAGCACGGGCTCTAAAGCTTAGAGAAAAAGGAAGAATTGAAAAAGGCTTTGATGCTGATTTAATTTTACTTGAAGAAGAGAAGCTTGAAATAAATACAGTTATAGCAAAAGGGAAAATGATGGTTAAAGATAAGAAAATAAAGGTTTTTGGAACATTCCAAAAATAAATAAAAGTGCTTCTGGCAAATAGCCAGGGGCACTTTTGATTTAGCAGCTAAAGTATAGTAATCCATAGTATGGTTATAATTTAGATAAAAGATAAAACAAAGAATTACTAGATCTAACTGAAAAGTTAACAAGTTAACTTTTTATATTCTTTGGATTTGTGTTTGAAGGATGGGAGCTATGATTGAAGATAAAATAGGAAGAAGCCTTAATGATAATGAAAAACAAATTAAAAGTATATTAGGTGAAAGCTCCGACATTATTATAAGAAATTTTGTTATACCAGCTTTTAATAATTGTAGAGCTTTTATATTATTTATAGATGGACTTACCGGAACCAAAGAATTAGACGACATAATACTTAAACCTCTTATGACAAATGCTCAGTCTTCTATTGAAAGAAATTTTGCAGCGACTGCTGGTCCTATTAGAGCATTAAAAGAAGCAGGGCTTCTATCTCCCTCAGTTAATGAAACACAAAAGTGGAATGAAATCTTTGATGCAGTCTTATGCGGAGATACTGCATTATTTATTGAAGCCTTTGATACAGCTATAATTATGTCTACGAGAGGCTATGAATCTCGTTCTGTATCAGAACCTTTATCAGAGAGTGAAGTTAGATCAGCTAGAGATGGCTTTATTGAAAATATTCGTGTTAATACTTCTCTTATTAGAAGAAGAATTAGAGACTACAGCTTGCGAATGGATGCAATGAAAATTGGTGAAAGAACCAAGACTGATGTAATACTTGTGTACATAGATAATCTAGTGAATAAAGGCATACTAGAAGAGCTTAAGAAAAGATTAAATAGGATTAAAGTAGACTCAATATTGGAAAGCGGATATATAGAAGAATTCATAGAAGATGCTCCACAATCGATATTTCCAACTATAGAGCATACGGAAAGGCCAGATAAGGCAGCAGCAGCTATTTTAGAAGGAAGAATAGCTATTCTTATAGATAATACTCCCTTCTGCCTTGTTGTTCCTACAGTTTTTTGGCAATATATTCAGGCCACTGGAGACTACTATGAAAGATATTATATAGGCACTTTTATAAGATGGTTGAGATTATTCGCATTGTTTGTATCCCTAACCTTATCTTCTTTTTATGTTATGCTCTCGGAGTTCCATCAAGAGATGTATCCTACTCTGTTGGCGCTTAGAATAGCTGCAGGACGTGAAGGAGTACCGTTTCCTGCAATACTTGAAGTGCTTCTAATGGAAACAATATTTGAAATAATGAGAGAAGCAGGACTTAGGATGCCTAAACCAGTAGGTCAGGCAGTTGGCATAGTGGGAGCACTTGTTATGGGGGAAGCTGCAGTTAGTGCAGGGCTTGTAGGGCCTATATTAGTAATTGTGGTTTCAGCGGCAGGCATAAGCTCTTTTGCAGTACCTGCATATAGTATGTCTACATCCTTCAGACTTTTAAGATTTCCATTGATTCTTTTATCAGGTTCTTTTGGTATTCTAGGATTTTTAGGTGGCACTATTGTTATAACACTGCACCTCTTATCACTTCGTTCCTTTGGCGCACCATTCCTTACACCAATTGACCCTTTCAGATTACCTGGTAATAAGGATGTACTTATTAGGGCTCCTTGGTGGATGATGAAGAAAAGACCTAGGATAACTCAGCCTCAGGATTTTGACAGACAGGCAGATAGTGAGCAATTGAAGCCTAAACCTCCTACAAACAACTAAAGAAATATTTTACCTTGCTATAGGGAGGTGTAGTTATGAAAAAAATTATTGCCATCATCTTGACGTTAAATACGATATTTCTTACAGGTTGTTGGGACTCTAGAGAGTTAAATGAGTTAGGGCTTGTAATGGCTGTTGGGGTAGACAAGAAAAAAGGATCTAATGAGTTTACTGTTACTGTTCAAGTTGCTAAACCTTCCAGTGCTTCAGGTCAAGGAGGAAAGAGCGGGGGCGGCGACCAGCCTGTTTGGGTTGGAACAGCAAGAGGAAATACAATATTTGAGGCTATAAGAAATATAGCAAAGTTTTCTTCTAGAAGAATTATGTGGGCGCACAACAATGTTATTATAATTGGAGAATCTCTGGCAGAAGAAGATATTACCCCTGTAATTGATTTTTTTACAAGAAACCATGAGTTAAGGATGAAAACTTGGGTAGCAATATCACATGGAGATGCTAGACCATATATAGAAGCTAAAACTGGAATTGAGAATATACCTGCATTCTCTATTGCAGAGCTCTTTAGATATTATGAACTTCCAGCAGAAAGCATAGCTTCAGATATGGTACGTGTATTTAGAGACTTTAAGGCTGAAGCAACTCAGCCGTTAATCTCTGCTCTTAATATGCCAGAAGGTGAGGAAGCACAAAGTAATCAAGGCAGACAGATAGAACTTGAGGGAGCTGCAGTTTTTAAGGGAAACAAGTTGATTGGATGGTTGTCTCCAGAGGAAACAAGAGGTGTTGTATGGGTAAGAGGCGAACTAAAAAACGCAATTGTAGATGTTGGTGATGTAGGTGAAGAGAAGCTTAAGGTTTCTATTGAACTAAAAGACATAAAAGTGAAGTCTAAAGCGCATGTAGTGCCAGGAGAAATACCATCAATAACTATTGATATAAATGCCAAAGCCGATATTACTGAACTTGATCATGTAACAAAAATGACTACAGATGAACTGAAAGCTGTGGTACAAGAAGAAGCAGCAAAACAAATAACTAGACAAATTAAACTAGGAGTTGATAAGGTGCAGAAGGAATTTAAAAGTGATGTAGTTCGTTTTGCTATGATGACTCATATCGCGAATAAGGAAGAGTGGTATAACAGGATAAAGCCTAAATGGGAGGAGATATACCCTATGGTACCTGTAAGTATAAGTGCACAGATTGATATTGAATCAGGAGCTTTATATCAGATTCCAATAAAACTTGAACACAAAGCTGGAGAGGAAATAAAGTAAATGAGAGAAAAAATAGATAGGCTCCAATATTTTTTTATGATTCCTAGCATATTGTTTGGAAAGGCTATAGGTATAACTTCTGGAGTAATTGTAAGGAAGAGCGGCAGCGACGTCTGGATAACTATGGCTATAGGATTTATTTTCGGAACAGTTGTTGCACTTTTAATGATATATGCTGCATCTAAGTTTCCAGAAAAAACAATGGTCGAATTTTCAGAAGAGCTTTTTGGTAAATGGATAAGTAAGCTGATTAGTATTATTCTAGCGTGTTATTTTGCTTATGCTTATGCTGTCTCAGCAAATGTAATCAATTTGCACTTAAAGGAATACTTTCTTCCAGAGACACCTTTTATTGTTTTAAGTTTAATATACACAGTAGTATGTACCTATGGTGTCATAACAGGAGCAGAAGTTGTTATTAGGTTTTCATTTTTTGGATTTTTCATGCTTTCAGCTATAAATATAACAATGATATTAGGTGTTATGCCAGACTTTAAGATTTTAAATATATATCCAATTCTTGATAAAGGCATTAAAGTAAATGTAATTAACAGCATATATACTTTTGTAGATACTAGTATGGTAATTTTAGTGTTGGGGATGGTATATCCAATGCTAAATAGTAAGAAGAGAGTAAAAACTATAACTTTTTCTGCTATGATAATAGCTTCAATTTCAGTACTTATTTGGCCATTTTTCGAGGTGGCAGTTTTGGGTACTGATGTTATGAAGCAGTTTGTAGTAGTATGTATGCAGCAGGTAAGAAGTGCACAGCTTACTAGATACCTTCCAAGATATGAACTTATAATGGTAAGCTTTTTCGTATGGTCAATGTATGTTCAATCAGTATTAATGTTTTGGTGCTCTGAATATTGTATTAAATATACTTTCAGACTAAAAAAAGACAGAAAAATAGTATATATTCTTACTCCTATTTTAATTGTGCTTACAAGTCGTTTAGGAAAAGATCATCAGAATTATATTAATTTCTTAGCCTATCCATGGGCACAGATATCGGCTGCTATAGGTATAGGTTTGCCTGTTTTGTTTATAACAGCTATTTTTATTAAAAATGGTGTTAAAAAGAAAAGGAAACCAAGAAAAATTAACAATCAACAATGATGGTTATTGTTGATTGTTAATTTTCACTAAGCAAAGCATCTAGCTTTGCTTAAATTTTTCCTTAGTATTTTTTTCTTCTGCTTTATGATTCTTCTTAAATTCTGCACTTCTTGAATGATACTTTGCACTGTCATAACTGCTTAGGGCCTCTCTATTTTCATATTCCTTTCTACCCATAGAATATACACCTCCTTTTTTTCACTGAAGAACATAATAGTAAGCAATTATTATGTTCTCTAAAGAAGCTTGTGAATTTATTATGTGAGTGTTTAAATACAATTATGCTGTCATAAACTTTGAAACATTTTCTAATTTAATAAATAAAAACTATTACTTTTTAAACGATAATTTTAGTTATATAATATGAATACTATATTTTACCTAAGATTGAGGGGAGATAGATGAGAAACGTTGGATTTGCTATTATGTTTGTAATTTTTATCCTGATTTTCGGGGGAGTTAATTATTATATTGGACTTAGAGGCTGGCAAGGAGTTGGAAGCCATATACCATTTTTAAATAATAAGATTTATTGGATTATATTTTGGTTTATAGCCTTTTCTTTTGTTATAGCAAGGCTTTTAGAAAAAAAATTACCATCTTCAATTAGGCAGTATTTAGATTTAGTTGGCGGCTATTGGATGGCTGCAATGCTTTATTCCATAATAATTCTTCCTTTAGTAGATTTGATAAGATTTGCAAGGAACAAGGCAAGATTTATTCCAAGAGGTATAAGTGAAAGCGATATAATTAAAACTTACTCGGGAATATTAGTGCTTCTACTTTTAATAGGGATACTTGTTTATGGAACGTGGAATGCTAGAAATATAAAAATATCTAATTATAATATAGAGATTCCTAAGAAAGTAGGCAATTTGAAGCAACTGAAAATCGCTATGCTGTCAGACTTGCATCTTGGGACTATAGTAGATAATTCGAGACTCTTTAAGATGATTAATAAGGTTAACGAGCTTGAGCCTGATATGGTTTTAATAGCAGGAGATATAATAGATGATAAAATAGAAGCCTTTAAAAAACAAAATATGAGTGAAAACTTTAAAAGGCTTAAAACTAAATACGGGGTATATGCTGTAACTGGAAATCATGATTACTATGGAGGAGACTCAGAAGAGCTTATTAAAACTCTTGAAACTGCTGGAGTAAAGGTGCTTAATGACGAGTATATAAAAGTAGATAATAACTTCTATGTGGCAGGCAGGGAGGACATAGCTGTGGAAAGCTACTACAAGAGAAGCAGAAAGCCTCTTGATAAGATTTTAGATGGAATAGATAAAACTCTTCCTATAATTTTAATGGATCATAACCCTAAAGATTTAAATGCTGCAATGATTAATGGAGTTGATTTACAAGTCTCTGGGCATACTCACAGAGGACAGATGTACCCGAATGGCTATGTAATTAAAAGAATATATGAACTGGACTGGGGATATTTAAAAAAGAGTAATTTAAATGTGGTTGTATCCTCAGGTATAGGAACTTGGGGGCCGCCTATAAGAATAGGAAACGGCTCTGAACTTGTAGAGATAAATTTAAAATTTATAGAGTAAAAATTTAAGGCTGCAAAAATGCAGCCTTTTATATTAATTCTTCCCACTGGCTATATAGTTTTTCCAATAAGCTTTCTACTAGAGAGATTTCCTTATTCACTTCCTCACTCTTTTGAGGATTAGAATAAACCTCCTCAAGACAAAGCTGATTTTGAAGGTCTAAAAGCTTCTTTTCATTGTCGCTTATAGAAGTTTCTAGGTTTTTAACTCTAAGCTGCTTTTCTTTTTCTTGTTTTTCAGCTTCCCGTTTTTTCTTTTTCTCTTCTTGAATTTGAGTTTTTGTTTTTCCTACATTAGCAAGCTCCTCTTCATATCTTTGAGGATTTTTCTTCTTTTCAACATAGTAGCTGTAGTTGCCAAGATATTCTTTTACTCCGTTTTCTTTAAGTTCGTAAATCTTATCTATAACCTTATTTAAAAAGTATCTGTCGTGAGATATAACAAGCAAAGTTCCATCATAACTTAATAGGGAATCTTCCAGAGCTTCGCGCGAATTTATGTCGAGGTGATTAGTAGGCTCGTCAAGAAGAAGAAAATTTGACTTAGAAAGCATGAGCTTTAAAAGATTTATTCTGCACTTTTCACCGCCGCTTAATGTGGATATGTGCTTAAATACATCATCGCCTGTGAATAAAAACGCGGCTAAAGCATTTCTAAGCTGTGTTGTAGTCATATTAGGAAATTCATCCCAGACTTCATCAAGCACAGTCTTTTCTAAATGAAGATCAGATTGCTCTTGATCGTAGTAGCCTATGAACACATTTTTACCAAGCACTTTTATTCCGGTATCTTTTTCTACCTTATCCATTATGATTTTAAACAGAGTGGTTTTACCTCTTCCATTTTCGCCTATAAGAGCAGTCTTTTCTCCTCTTTTAATATCTAAATTTAAACTATCAAACAGTTTTTTATCTCCATAGCTTTTGCTTACATCTTCTGCATGAAGCACATCATTGCCAGACTTAATCTGAGTTTCAAACTTAATCTTTGAGGCTTTAGCTTCCTTATCAGGGGCTTCTATTCTGTCTATTTTTTCAAGAGCTTTTTCTCTGCTTTCTGCAGCTTTAATACTTTTTTCTCTATTAAAGGATCGGTATCTTTCAATTATTTCCTCTTGTCTTTTTATTTCTGCCTGCTGTAGGTTATATGCCTTAAGTTGTACTTCATAATTTTTTTTCTTAAGATCTACAAAGGTTGTATAGTTTCCGTTATAGCTGTTAACATGTCCGTTAATCATTTCAACGGTCTTGTTTGTTATTGAGTCAAGGAAAAATCTATCGTGGGATATTATAATGATAGTTCCCTTATAGCTCTTTAAATAGTCTTCCAGCCATTCAATAGCATCTAAATCAAGATGATTGGTAGGTTCGTCTAGAAGAAGTATTTCAGGCATTGTTAAAAGAAGCTTGCAAAGAGAAACTCTTGTCTTTTGACCGCCGCTTAAAATATTTATATTTTTATTAAAATCTTCCTCTGTAAAACCTAATCCCTTTAATACTCTGCTTATTTCACCTTTATAGGTATAACCACCTCTGTGATCATATAGCTCTGAAAGGCTAGTATACTCATTAATTATCTTATCGTGGTAGTCTTGCTTTGAGCTATCGTAAGGCTCATTTAGTTTAACCTCAAGTTCTTTCATTCTATTTTCCATATTCAAAAGCTCGCTAAACACAGTTAAAAGCTCTTCGTATATTGTACTTGTGCTTTCTAAAGAAAGATGCTGAGACAGATAGCCGATTTTTTTGTTTTTATCAATAAAAAGCTCACCTGAGTCCTGATCTAGCTGACCAGTTAAAATTTTAAAAAGAGTAGTTTTGCCAGCTCCATTAGCTCCAATAAGCCCAACCTTTTCACCCTCATTTATATTAAATGTTACTTTATCCAAAATTACATCAATCCCATAACTTTTATGGATGTCCTTACAGCTTAAAATAATCACTTTTATTCACTCTCCCATAGTATATTGTACTATGTAAATAGATTTTGTAAAATAAAAAAGTTATTTTCATAGTAAGATTAAATTGGAAGTATTATGACAATAATATTAAATAGCGTATTTATATATAAAAAATCGCATTGAATAAATTTACAATATAGGAATTAATGTGTTAAAATATTGACAGTACTAAAAATTTAAGTAATACTATAAATTAGAAAATAAAATTAATGGTAGGTTTATCATAGAAGTATATTAAAGAGACGAGGTGTGTTATGGACAAGAAAAAAAGCAACATATCCATGGCTGTTATAAAAAGACTGCCTAAATATCACAGATACTTAGCTGAACTTCTAAAAAATGATGTAGATAGAATTTCCTCAAAGGAATTGAGTGAAAGAATCGGATTTACTGCATCACAAATTAGACAAGATTTGAATTGTTTTGGGGATTTTGGTCAGCAGGGCTATGGATACAATGTTAAAGACTTATACAATGAAATAAGTTCAATTTTAGGACTTACTAAGGATTATAAAACTATAATAATTGGGGCAGGTAACATTGGTCAGGCGATCGCTAATTACACAAGATTTGAAAGATTAGGATTTACTTTGGATGGTATTTTTGATGCCAATCCTAAACTTATGGGGCTTAGAATTAGAGATATTGAAATTCAAGATATAGATGTGCTTCCTAAATTTTTAGAAGAGCATCATATCGATATTGGAATAGTATGTGTTCCAAACAATAGTGCCCAAAAGGTTGCTTCCTTACTAGTAGAAAATGGTATAAGAGCAATATGGAATTTTGCGCCTACTGACTTGATTGTTCCTGAATATGTTGTAGTAGAAAATGTTCATCTTAGCGAGAGCTTGCTTACTCTAGCATATCTGTTGAAAGATAGAGATGAAGAAAAGAGATAATATGTAAGCGTTGTCAGGAAAAATATTGAAATAAGCATTTTGTGGACTTATAATAGAAATTGAAGATTAAACTTCAGTTTCTATTTTTTTTATGGGGGAGTTATTGTGAATGATATAATTTTGCAAAAAGAAAATCATTTGGCCACTATAACTATAAACAGGACTAAGGCATTGAATGCTCTTAACACACAAGTGCTTTTTCAATTAGAAGAGGTTTTACAAGACCTAAAGAAGGATGACAATGTTTTTGTTGTAATAGTAACAGGAGCAGGCGAAAAAGCTTTTGTAGCAGGAGCTGATATAACAGAAATGAAGGAGTTTTCGGTGTTTGAAGGCAGGAATTTCAGTGCACTTGGGAATAGGATTTTTAGAGAAATTGAAAACTTAGAGAAACCTGTAATAGCGGCTATAAATGGATTTGCTTTGGGAGGGGGCTGTGAATTTGCACTAGCCTGTGATATTAGAATAGCTTCTTCAAAAGCTAAATTTGGACAACCAGAGGTAGGGCTTGGTATAACCCCAGGTTTTGGGGGAACTCAAAGGCTAGCAAGGATTGTGGGAATAGGAGCAGCAAAAGAACTATTATATACAGGCAAGATGATAGATGCTGCTGAAGCATATAGGATTGGCCTCGTTAATAAAGTTGTTGAACCTGACAAGCTTATGGAAACGGCTAAAACTCTGGCTAACGGAATAGCCGAAAATGCTCCAATAGCAGTTAAGCTGTGTAAGGCTGCTGTTAATAGGGGGATGCAAATGGATATAGATACTGCAGTTATGTATGAAGCGGATATATTCTCGCAATGTTTCTCAACTCAAGATCAAAAGGAAGGCATGACAGCATTTATTGAAAGAAGGCACAAGAACTTTATTAATAAATAGATAAGAGAATATGGGGGGATTGCTATGAAAAAAATATTTATTTTAGGGGCAGGCACAATGGGAGCGGGCATCGCTCAAACTTTTGCTGCAAATGGATTTGAAGTAGTGCTCAGAGATATAAAAGATGAATTTGTGGACAGGGGCTTAATGGGAATACAAAAGAATCTATCAAAGCTTGTACAAAAGGGCAAGCTTACAATGGAAGCTTCAGAGGAAATGCTTGTAAGAATTTCAGGAACCACAAGCTTGGCACTTGCTTCAGATTGTGATTTGATAATTGAAGCTGCTATTGAAAATATGGAAATTAAAAAGAATGTTTTCAAAGAACTAGATAATATATGCAAGAGTGAAGCTATTTTTGCAACAAACACTTCCTCTTTATCAATAACTGAAATAGCTTCAGCTATATTAAGACCAGACAGATTTATAGGAATGCATTTTTTTAATCCAGCACCAGTAATGAAGCTTGTGGAGGTTATTAGAGGAATTGCAACCTCTGAGGAAACTGTTAAAACTATTAAAGATATATCTGTTTTAATAGGAAAAGATCCAGTGGAAGTTCAAGAAGCTCCTGGTTTTGTAGTAAACAGAATTCTTATTCCTATGATAAACGAAGCTATTGGTGTATTATCTGAAGGTGTTGCTGAGGCATCAGATATTGATAAAGCTATGATGCTTGGAGCAAATCATCCAATGGGACCACTTTCACTTTCAGACCTTATTGGTAACGATGTAGTTTTATCAATAATGGAAGTGCTCTATAAGGAAACAGGTGATTCTAAATACAGACCTCATACACTGCTTAGAAAATATGTGAGAGCTGGCTATTTAGGGAGAAAATCAGGAAGAGGCTTCTTTACATATAACAAACAGTAATTCATAAAGAAAAGGCTGCAAAATTTGCAGCTTTTTCTTTTCTTATATGGAATAAAACTATATAATTCATATTATAAGAATAAGAATTTTAAACTGGGGATGGAAAGTTATGTACTCAAAGAATAGGCACGAAGAAATAATTAAAAAATCTCATGAACGATGTGTTGAGTATGGAGTTGAAAAGGAAAGAACTCTACCTAAAAAGATACTAAAAGGCAGTGAGGTTTCAGATAATATAAATAATAATAAGGACTTGTTAAGAGTTGCAGAACCTTTTATGAATTTGTTATATAACTTTCTAGAAGGCTCTGGATTTTTTATAATTCTTACGGACAAGGAAGGCTGTATTTTAAATCTAGTTGGAGATGGAGAGGTTGTTAAAGCAGCTAGAGAATTGAATATGGTAGTTGGTGCTTACATGGATGAAAGAAGTATTGGCACAAATGCCATGGGTACAGCTATAAAGGAAGATTCGCCTATTCAGATTTCTGCAACGGAACATTTTATAACAGCCTACCATAGATGGACATGTTCTGCAGCACCTATTCATAATGAAAAGGGTGAAATTGTGGGTACTTTGAATTTAACAGGAAGCAGTAAGCTTGTTCATCCACATACCCTAGGGCTTGTAGCAGCTGCAGTAAAATCAATAGAAAATCAGATGAAAAGTGATTTGATTCAGTCAAGACTTACTGAAGCCTATAGTTATTTAAATACTATTATGGGATCAATATCAACAGGAATTTTTGCTGTAGACAATAAAGGGAGTATTAGGCTTATTAATAAGAATGCCTGCGATATGTTCGGAATTACTGAAGAACAAGCAATTGGGAAAAATATTACAGAAACTTTCGCAGAATTTAAGGAAATAGTTAGAGCCTTTGAAAGTAAAAAAAGTATACAGGATGAAGAGATTTCTTTGACCAATGGAACTAAAAAAGAACGATATAATGTGAATTTTTATCCCATTAATTCTGTAGATAAGGAGTCAATTGGAACTGTAGTAACTCTTAAGGAAATTCAAAATGTTATAAATTTAGTTAATAAATATACGGGTATGAGAGCTAGGTACACCTTTGAAAATATTATCGGTGAAAGCAGACAAATTAAAAAGGTAATTGAGTATGCAAGGCAAATAGCAAACAGCCCTTCAACTGTATTAATCCAGGGTGAAAGTGGCACAGGAAAGGAAGTACTTGCTCAGGCTATACACAATGAAAGTATTAGGCGTGATTATGGTTTTGTAGCTATAAACTGTGGCGCAATTCCTAAGAATCTTATTGAAAGCGAATTGTTTGGATATGATGATGGAGCATTTACAGGGGCTAGAAAAGGCGGGCATCCTGGAAAGTTTGAATTAGCTAATGGAGGAACCTTATTTCTAGATGAAATTGGAGAGATGCCTCTTGATATGCAGGTAAATCTATTAAGAGTGCTTCAGGAGGGAACTGTTACAAGAGTTGGTGGAACAAAATGCATACCAGTTGATGTTAGAATAATTGCTGCCACTAATAAAGATTTAAAAAAGGAAATTGAAAAAGGAACCTTTAGGCAGGATTTATTTTATAGGCTTAGCGTTATTCCTATTGAACTTCCTCCATTGAGAGATAGAAAAGAAGATATAGTATTTTTAGTTGAAAATTTCTTAAAGCTTAAGGCCAGTAAGCTGAAACGGGAAATACCAGAGATAGATGCACAATTATATGAGAAGTTTTTAGATTATGATTGGCAGGGAAATATAAGAGAACTGGAAAATGTTATTGAGAATATTGTTAATCTAGGTGGAAAGTTATCTTCAGGTATAAGCAGCAGATTTGTAAATACTATGAAACAAGAGGAGCAAGCTTTAGAGTTTATAGCTGGCTGCATAGACGAAAAAGAGGAAAGCTATATATATTCTTTAGAAGAACTTGAAAGAAAGGCAATCCTGGCTTGTATGAATAAATTTAGAGGGAATATTTCACACGTAGCAAAAACCTTAGGTATAAGCAGGAATACTTTGTATTTAAAAATGAAAAAGTATAATATATAGGATTGTTAAAAAATATGACAACTGTCCTAAAAGTGAGCAACAAAATATTTTGTAAATGCTCATTTTTAGGACAGTTTTATTTTTTTTACAAGATAAATTGCAATGAAAGGCTTGGAATGCCATAATGTTAATTTTATGACAAAGCTGGCACGGAAATTGCTTAATATAATATTGTGTTGGTTAAAAAAGTAACAATTATAGATATAAAGGGAGGAACTATTAATGAACAGATTTACATTACCTAGAGATATTTACTTTGGAGAAGGATCCTTGGAAGTTTTAAAAACCTTAAAAGGCAAGAAGGCAGTAGTAGTTACTGGTGGAAGTTCCATGAGAAAGTTTGGATTTTTACAGCAAACAGTATCCTATTTAGAAGAAGCGGGCATGGAGGTTGAACTAATTGAAGGTGTTGAACCAGACCCATCAGTAGAAACAGTTATGAAGGGCGCAGCTTTCATGAGGGAGTTTGAACCAGATTGGATTATTTCAATAGGCGGAGGCTCACCAATAGATGCGGCTAAAGCAATGTGGATTTTCTATGAGTATCCAGAATTTACTTTTGAGCAAGCTGTTATACCTTTTGGTATTCCGGAGTTAAGACAAAAGGCTAGATTTGCAGCTATACCATCAACAAGCGGAACTGCTACAGAAGTTACAGCTTTCTCAGTAATAACTGATTATAAAATGCAAATTAAATATCCTTTGGCAGACTTCAACTTAACTCCTGACATAGCTATTGTGGATCCATCACTTGCTGAAACAATGCCAGCAACTTTAACAGCTCACACAGGTATGGATGCATTAACTCATGCAATTGAGGCCTATGTTGCAGGTTTAAGATCAGTCTTTTCAGACCCGCTTGCAATGCAAGCTATTGCAATGGTTAAAGAAAACCTGTTAAGATCCTTTGAAGGAGATAAAAAAGCAAGAGAAGAAATGCATAATGCACAATGCTTAGCTGGAATGGCATTTTCAAATGCATTGCTTGGAATAACCCATAGTATGGCTCATAAGACAGGAGCTGTATTCCATGTTCCTCATGGCTGTGCTAATGCTATTTATCTTCCATATGTTATAGATTTTAATAAAAAGGCTTGCGGAGCTAGATACGCTCAAATAGCTAAGAATCTTGGACTTGGTGGAACTACTGAAGATGAGTTAATAGATTCCTTAACAAATATGATTAAGGAAATGAATAAGGCTATGGGAGTTCCTCAAACATTAAGAGAGTATGGAATAACTGAAGAAGATTTCTATGCAAATGTTGATAGAATATCAGCAAATGCAGTATTAGATGCGTGTACTGGTTCAAACCCAAGAGCAATTACAGTAGAAGAGATGAAGAAGCTTTACACTTGCACCTTTACTGGAGAAAAAGTGACATTCTAATAGTAAATTAGTGGGCTCTCTTGCGGTTTTTCTGCAGGGGAGTCTTTTCATGAAGGAGCAAAAAAGATACTTGCTACAATAGTTCAAATTTTTTTACAAATTTCTCTTTTAATAATGAAATATTTTAATAATATGTTATAATAAGTTTGGTTAGGGAAGAAAGTATAAATGAATACTTTGATGAATAAAAACTAATAATTTTTATGTAGAGAATAATAAATACGGTGTCATAAGAACTAATTATTCTTATGTGCTTAAAAGGAAACGGGAGGGCTTTAAATGTATAAGATTGTAGAAAAAAGAATATTGGCGCCAAATATTTATTTAATGGACGTTGAAGCTCCTAGAGTAGCTAAATCGGCCAAGCCAGGTCAATTTTTAATAGTTAAAATGCACGAAAAAGGTGAAAGAATACCTCTTACAATTTGTGATTATGATGCAGACAAGGGAACAGTAACTATAGTGTTTCAAGCAATGGGAACGTCTACAAAGGAAATGGCTTTGTTTGAAGCAGGAGACAGCTTTGCAGATTTTGTAGGACCTCTTGGACAGCCATCTGAAATGGTACATGAAGATTTGGAAGAATTAAAGAATAAAAAGATGATATTTATAGCAGGGGGAGTTGGAACAGCTCCAGTATATCCTCAGGTTAAGTGGCTTCACGAAAGAGGCATAAAAGCTGATGTTATAGTAGGAAGTAAAACTAAGGATATGCTTATATTAGAAGATGAAATGAAATCTGTAGCTGGAGATTTATATGTTGCTACAGATGATGGCTCCTATGGCTTTAAGGGACTTGTTACAGATCTTTTAAAGAAGCTTGTTCAAGAAGAAGGAAAGCATTACGATTTAGTGGTTGCTATAGGACCAATGATAATGATGAAATTTGTTGCAAGGCTTACTAAAGAGCTTGGAATTCATACTATAGTAAGCTTAAATCCTATAATGGTAGATGGTACAGGAATGTGTGGCGCTTGCAGAGTTACTGTAGGTGGAGAAACTAAGTTTGCTTGCGTAGATGGTCCTGAATTTGATGGTCATCTTGTAGACTTTGATGAAGCTATGAGAAGACAGACAATGTACAAGAGCGAAGAAGCACAGGCTAAGTTTAGAGAAGAACATCATCATGAAGGCGGCTGTGGCTGCTGCGATAACTAGGGGGATTTACAAATGGATAGAATGAAGAGAACTCCAATATCAGAACAAGATCCAAAGGTTAGAGCAACAAACTTTGAAGAAGTGTGTCTAGGTTACACAGATGAAGAGGCGATGCAGGAAGCTTCAAGATGCTTAAACTGCAAAAAGCCAATGTGTGTTACACAATGCCCAGTTACTATTGGGATACCAGAATTTATAATGCATGTTAAAAATGGTGAGTTTGAAGAGGCTGCTAAAATAATAGCAAAACAAAGTTCTCTTCCAGCAGTATGCGGTAGAGTTTGCCCACAAGAATCTCAATGTGAAGGAAAGTGCATACTTGGAATAAAGGGTGAGCCTGTAGCTATTGGCAAGCTTGAACGCTTTATAGCAGACTGGTCAAGAGAGAATAATATAGATTTATCTCAAAGAGAAGAGAGCAAAGGAAAGAAGGTTGCAGTTATAGGCAGCGGTCCTGCAGGGCTAACTTGTGCTGGAGACTTAGCTAAGCTTGGTTATGACGTAACTATATTTGAAGCTCTTCATGAGCCAGGTGGAGTTTTGGTTTATGGAATACCAGAATTCAGACTTCCAAAAGATACAGTTGTTAAGCATGAAATAGACAACGTTAAGAAGCTCGGTGTTAAAATAGAAACAAACGTAATTGTAGGAAGAACAGTTACAATAGATGAACTTTTAGAAGAAGAAGGTTTTGACGCAATATTTATAGGCTCAGGAGCAGGACTTCCAAAGTTTATGGGAATACCAGGCGAAAACTCTAATGGAGTATTATCAGCTAATGAATTCCTAACAAGAACAAATCTTATGAAAGCCTTCAAGGAAGATTACGATACACCAATTAAGGTTGGCCAAAGAGTTGCAGTAGTTGGCGGCGGAAACGTGGCAATGGATGCTGCAAGAACAGCTCTTAGACTAGGAGCAGAAGTACACGTAGTTTACAGACGTTCGGAGTCCGAGCTTCCAGCAAGAGTTGAAGAAGTTCATCACGCTAAGGAAGAAGGAGTAATTTTTGATGTCTTAACTAATCCAACAGAAATTCTTGCAGATGAAAAGGGTTGGGTTAAGGGTATGAAATGCATCAAAATGGAACTTGGTGAGCCTGATGCTTCAGGCAGAAGGAAGCCAGTTGAAGTTCCAGATTCAGAGTTTGTAATGGACGTAGAAACAGTAATAATGTCCCTTGGTACTTCTCCAAACCCACTTATCTCTTCAACAACAACAGGTTTGGAAATCAATAAGAGAAAGTGTATAGTAGCTGAAGATGAAACTGGCTTAACTACAAAAGACAGAGTTTATGCTGGTGGAGACGCAGTTACAGGAGCTGCAACAGTAATACTTGCAATGGGTGCAGGAAAGAAAGCAGCTAAGGCAATACATGAGTTTTTAATAAACGTTGAAAAATAATTTTAAGGGCAGTATCAATTGATACTGTCCTTTTGTTTTTGTTGAAAATGGGAAATTTATAGTATATATTTAGAGATAATGATTAAACTTTAAATGAATTAGTATAAGGAGGCCGAATATGGATTTTAATAAAATTATTGAAATAGATAACTCTGTAGTAATTGAAGGAGTAAAAAACTTCGAGCTTGCTCATATATTTGACTGTGGTCAGTGTTTTAGATGGAATAGACAAGAGAATAAAAATTATATTGGTGTTGCCTTTGGAAAAGTTATAGAGGTTGAAAAAAAAGGCGATGATGTTGTTATATATAACACTAATGAAAAAGAATTTAACGAAATATGGCTTGATTATTTTGACTTGTGCAGGGATTACTCAAGCATAAAAGAAGTTTTAAAAGAGGACGAACTACTAAGACAATCTATTGAATTTGGTCATGGAATAAGGATTCTAAAACAGGAGCCTTTTGAACTTGTAATATCCTTTATAATTTCAGCAAATAATAGAATTCCAATGATAAAAAGAGCCATAGACAATATAAGCAGAAGATGGGGAAGGGAACTTGAGTACAAGGGTAATACCTATTATGCTTTTCCTACTCCAGAAGAGCTTGCTAAAGCTTCTATGGAAGAAATAGAAGCTTGTGGTGTGGGCTTTAGGGCTAAATATATTGCAGATACTGTTGAGAAAATTAATAAAAGCAGAACTGAAGAATATAAACAGGAATATGATTTGAATTATATTAAAGAACAAAGTGATGATGGCTGCCATGAAGCACTGCAGATCTTCAACGGAATTGGCCCTAAGGTGGCGGATTGCATTATGCTGTTTTCTATGAGTAAACATTCAGCTTTTCCTGTTGATGTATGGGTAAAGAGAGCGATGCAGCACTTTTATTTAGCGCCTGATGTATCTTTAAAGAAGATAAGAGACTTTGGAAGAAACAAGTTTGGAGAATTATCAGGCTTTGCACAGCAGTATCTTTTCTATTACGCTAGAGAAAATAATATAAGTGTTGAGTAAGTTGTAAAGTAGAAGTTTATGATAAGAAGATGACCATATAAGTGGTTAAATTGTTAACTTTTTATATTTTTATATTCTTATAAAGTTATCTTCTTATCTTTATATGTTTTCAGAATTTGTTTTTTATGAATTTTGTTAAGCGAAATTCTAAGAGGTGGTACAGTGTTGAAAAAAGGTTTAAAACTGCTCTATGAAAACAGAGGATATTTAATATTAATTTTAATTGCATTGTTTATAGTTTTTATAGGTTACGAATATTATGGACAGCACTTCAATGAGCTCAGAAATCCCAAGAAAATTAAGAGTATAATATTATCTTATGGTGACTATAGTGTTCTGGCTTTTTTAGCGTTACAGATAATCCAGGTTGTAGCTTTTTTTATTCCAGGAGAGTTTATGCAAATAGCTGGAGGGTATATATATGGTGCTTTTATTGGCGGACTTCTTACTTTGCTTGGAATAACCATGGGCAGTGCCATAGTATATGGCTTAGCTCGACAATATGGAAAACCACTGATTAGAAGAATAATTTCTGATAAAAAATTAAACTTTTTTGATAAGCTTTTAAAGCTTGGAAGTGTTAACCATATAGTTTTGATTTTATATTTGATCCCTGGAATTCCAAAAGATGTTTTGGCATATATATGTGGAATTTCAGATATTACCTTTAAAAATTTCATGATATATTCTACTCTTGGTAGAATACCTGGAATATTTATTTCAACCTTTTTTGGAGCCAGAATGTATTCAGGGCATAAGGGAATATTAATTGTGATAGCGGTTGCTATGTCTATTTTGTTTGTAATTGGAGTTTTTAAAGGCGAAAAAATAGTGAAATTACTGGTAAAAAAAGAATAATTATATAAAACAATGAATTATTGTTTTTAATTAATTATTATGTTACAATTTAGATATAATTGTGATTTAAAATGGGGGAATAGGGATGGATTTTGCTAGTTTGAAGAACATGATAGCAAAGATTGACGGTGTTATCAATGTTAAAGTAGTTACTGAAAACGATGAAATATCCGAAGTACATATATTGTCAAATAATCTGAGAGCACCTAAGCAGATAGTAAGAGATATTGAATCTTCCTTGCTGGCTGCTTTTGACTATAGAATAGATAGAAAAGTTATAAGTATTGCCCAAATTCAAACTGAGGATAACAATGAAGCCTTAAGAAGAGTTAGGTATAGTGGAATAGACTTAAAAACTGAAGGCAATGCTCTAGAATGTATTGTTACTTTGCTGCATGATGGAGAAGAATTTGGCGAGACTATAACTGGCATAAAAACTGCAGCAAACAGAAGAAAGATAGTTGCTGATGCTACCATTAGAACTATTGAAAAAATTCTTGGACAAGCTTACTTATTTAATATAGAAGATGTAATTATTAGTACAAGCAGAGATATAAACTTTGTATCTGTGCTTGTAAACATGGTTTTGAATGAAAATGAACAAACCATGGTAGGTTCCGCTATAGTTAAACAAGATATAAATGAAGCTATAGCCAAGGCGACCTTGGATGCTGTAAATAGAAGGATCCAAAAGGGCGCCCTTTAACACTGCTTATAAAGACCGGTTAATTTTCTTTTTTCTTACCCTTAGCGGAGTGAAAATATGACAGTACTTAGCGGAAAACTGTTAATTTTCGATTAAGGGGGAATTTACCAATGAAAACAAAGAAGTTAGCTGTATTATTAATAGCTATTCTTGCGCTTGTAGTTGCAGGCGGTTCAATGTGGAGCTGGAACTAAAGTTTTTATACCGGTCTTTATATATAAATAGGAGGATTTATGAGAAACCTAAATCTAAAACTTAAGATTTATCTTGTTTCGTTGTATGTATTTACCGCTATATCATTATCATACTTACATATTAATAGATTATTTATTGGGTATCAGACTGGCTACATGAAAGTCATTTTTTTTGCAATTTTATTAGCTATAGCTGAAAGCCTTAGAGTAGCCTATAAAGGAATGGCTATTAGTACAAGTCTAGCTGTAGAAATAGCTGTTGTTATATTATTTGGGCCTGTAGTAGCAAGTTTTGTAGTAATTTTAGGTTTTTCTTTAAGATTCAAAAAAGTAGATGGAAAATACAGACATTTATTTAATGATCCTATTTATAAAACTTTATATAATTACTGTTGTCAAATAGTTCCTTTACTATATGCTGGAATGGTTTACTATAAGTTGGGTGGTAGTTTTGATGTAGTTAATTTATGGAGTAAAGCACATCTAATAATTATTTTTAGCATTATTTGTCTCCTATTGAATACCTTGCTAGTATCTATATTATTTTCTCTGTTAAATAATAAGAGTATTTTGTATTTTTTTATTGGTAACATTAGACTTAGCTTACTTAATAGTATAGTAATGGCACCTTTTGGAGCTTTATTGGCATTTATGTTTGATAAATACAGTTATGGTGGTGTAATATTAACAATATTTCCAATTATACTAGTTAGATACACATTCTATCTTTATCTGGAATTAAAAAGTCAATATATTGAAACGGTTGATACTTTAATGCACGCAATGGAAGCACGAGATAAATATACAGAAGGGCATTCAAAGCGAGTTGCAGAAATATCCACTTTATTAGCAAAAGAACTTAAGTATAATGATATAAAAGTTGAAAGATTGCATATGGCATCCTTACTTCACGATGTTGGAAAAATAGGTATTGATGACAGCATTTTAAACAAACCAGGAAAATTAACTCAAGAAGAGTATGAAATAATAAAAAGTCATCCGGAAATAGGATATAACATACTTAAGGATATAAAAAATCTTCAAGATATACTTCCGATTATTCGCAGCCATCATGAGCGTTATGATGGAAAAGGTTACCCCGACGAAAAGCAGCCAGAACAGCTTAATTTAGATGTATTTATAGTACAGCTTGCAGATACAATTGATGCAATGACGACAGACAGACCTTATAGAAAAGCTCTAACCGATGAAGAAGTTATAAATGAAATTACGAAATATTCAGGAACTCAGTTTCATCCTAAAGTAGTACAAGCGTACTTAAATATACTTGAAAAGCAGAAGAAAGCGGTGTAGAAATGTTTTTACTTGCACTGATAATTGCAGTATTGATAGGTTATGTCCTAAAAGGCAGTATAAAAAATATTGATGCGGCTAAAATTAAAGGATTATACTTTGTAATAGCAGCGTTCATATTAGAATTTATAATGATTAAAATGCTTAAAAGTAAATATCTTACAATTGGCGCCATAACATATATCTTAGACTTAATAATGTATGGATTGCTGTTGAGCTTTGTTTATTTGAATAAAAACAGCAAATGTATTATAGTGCTGGGAATTGGTATACTATTAAATGCTGTAGTTATATTTTCAAATGGTGGAACAATGCCTGTCGACATAGAAGCTGTAAGAACTTTAGGTTTTACAGGTCAAGTTAGCTCCCAAGGGCTTTACTCAGAGGTCAATGCAGAAACCAGATTTGCTTTTTTAGGAGATATATTCTTAGTAAAGTATCCTAAACCAGGGGTTGCCAGTTTAGGTGATTTTATTGAGGTTATTGGAATGGCATTATATATAATAACGGAAATGAAAAACAAAAAATCAAAAATTATATATACAAAAATAGAGCAGTAGGGATTAAACCAAACTGCTCTTTATTTTTGTAAATTTCCTATAGAATAAATAAAGAACTATACTAAACAAAGCTAACAATAGTAATATTAAAATTGCATTATGGAAAAAAAGCTGTTGTGGAAGTACATTGATTATAGGATCTGTAACGGGGTCAAATTCCCAATAATCATTGTTGAAAAATATCTTATGAAAAGCTGTAAAGCTTCTGTCGAAGTTTATTGCAAAAGGGATAGCTAACACAATTGGTATCAAAAGCATTCCCAAAGAACTAAACTTTAAAAACAAATAATCCTTTGTTTTAAGCTTTATAAATGCACCAATTAAGCTTATGATTCCCATTAAATACATCAAATTGCTAAATTTCATAAATATGTTTTTAACTTCTACAAAGTGTATTTCACCTTCTCTAGACATTGGAAAATCAGGCATGTTCAATTTTACAATATTCTTGTTTTGAAGATAATCAATTAAAATATTGTAATTTTTAATTATTATTTCTTTTTTCATACCATAATCTTTAGCTATATTTAGATGATCCACATCAAAGTAATATAACTGCTTAAAGGATAACGTAAGCTTTACAGCTAATGAAATTAAAAATAAGGATACTGTAAGAGCTAAGAAAATTGTGGACAGCTTATTTAGGCTTTTGTTCATATTAATACTCCCTTCATGATCCCTCTTTTATGTCAATGATTATAAGTTAATTTTATATAAAGCTTGATTTATAGTCAACTATAGGATTTTAACTATGGAACTAAACTTATACATATCATAAAACAGGCAGCTTTGAGCCTTTTTAGGACATGTACAAGTTAATAGTTGAATTTAAAACCTATAAGAAGGGCATGTCTAGATATGTGGATAAAGTGGTGATTTGTGTGAATATTTAGAAATATGAAAATATAAAATTCATATTTGTTTGTAAGAATATAAATTCATAAAACTTACATAAAACAAAAATTGGCTACATAAAATTAAAGTATTGTGTCTATAATATCAATGTTTGGATAAAATTACTAATACAATGATATTAAATGAAAAAGAGAGTAAAAGCGCAAAAGAGTAATATAAATTGAACTAACGCTATAAATTCAGCCTTAAATGGGCTAAAAAGTAAAACATGGAATTTGATATTCCACGAACAATTATTTATTATAATAATTGTATTAGCACTCAATGATGATGAGTGCTAACAAAAAGTTTATAATATTATATTTCAAATATATTAAGGAGGGGTTTAAATGAGAATTAGACCACTTGCAGACAGAGTAGTTATTAAGAAACTTGAGGCAGAAGAAAAGACTAAAAGCGGTATCGTATTAACAGGTACAGCTAAGGAAAAGCCACAAGAAGCAGAGGTTGTTGCAGTAGGACCTGGAACAATAGTTGATGGAAAAGAAATCAAAATGGAAGTTAAGGTTGGAGACAAAGTATTGTTCTCAAAATATGCAGGAACCGAAGTTAAAGTTGATGGTGAAGAATACACTATCATAAAGCAAGACGACATATTAGCAGTTGTTGAATAATTAATTAGTTTGGAGGGATAGTAATGGCTAAGAAAATCATGTATGGTGAAGAAGCTAGAAGAGCTATGCAAAGAGGCGTAGATGAGCTTGCTAATACCGTTAAAATTACACTTGGACCAAAAGGAAGAAATGTAGTTCTAGATAAGAAATTTGGCGCACCACTTATAACAAATGATGGTGTTACTATAGCTAGAGAAATAGAATTAGAAGATCCGTTTGAAAACATGGGAGCTCAACTAGTTAAAGAAGTTGCTACAAAGACTAACGATGTAGCAGGAGATGGAACTACTACAGCTACACTTTTAGCTCAAGCAATAATTAGAGAAGGCTTAAAGAACGTTACAGCTGGAGCTAACCCAATGCTTATAAGAAGTGGTATTAACTTGGCTGTAAGCAAGGCTGTAGAAGGAATAAAGAAAGCATCAAGACCAATAGAAGGAAAAGAAGACATAGCTAGAGTTGCTGCGATATCAGCTGCTGATGAAGAAATCGGAAAGCTTATTGCTGACGCTATGGAAAAGGTAGGCAACGAAGGCGTTATAACTGTTGAAGAATCAAAGTCAATGGTTACAGAGCTTGACGTAGTTGAAGGAATGCAGTTTGACAGAGGCTATGTAAGTGCTTACATGGTAACTGACACCGAGAAGATGGAAGCAGTTTTAGATGATCCATATATACTTATAACAGATAAAAAGATATCAAACATACAAGACATACTTCCAATACTTGAGCAAATAGTTCAGCAAGGAAGAAAGCTTTTAATAATAGCTGAAGATGTTGAAGGAGAAGCTCTTGGAACACTTATTGTTAACAAGCTAAGAGGAACCTTCACTTGCGTTGCTGTTAAAGCTCCTGGTTTTGGTGACAGAAGAAAAGAAATGCTCCAGGATATAGCTATATTAACAGGTGGAGAAGTAATCTCTGAAGAATTAGGAAGAGACCTTAAGGAAGTTACTGTTGATATGCTTGGAAGAGCTGAAAGTGTTAGAATTTCCAAAGAAAACACTACAATAGTTAATGGAAGAGGAAATGCTGACGAAATCCATGCTAGAGTAGGTCAAATAAAGGCTCAAATCGAAGAAACAACTTCAGATTTCGATAGAGAAAAGCTTCAAGAAAGACTAGCTAAGCTAGCTGGTGGAGTTGCAGTAGTTAAGGTTGGTGCTGCTACTGAAACTGAGCTTAAGGAAAGAAAGCTTAGAATTGAAGATGCTTTAGCGGCTACTAAAGCAGCTGTTGAAGAAGGTATCGTACCTGGTGGTGGAACAGCTTACATCAACGCTATAAACGAAGTTGCAGAAGTAACTTCAGATGATGCTGATGTTAAGATTGGTATCAACATCATAAAGAGAGCCCTTGAAGAGCCAGTTAGACAAATAGCAGCTAATGCTGGACTTGAAGGTTCAGTTATAATAGAAAAGGTAAAAAGCAGCGAGCCAGGAATTGGTTTCGATGCTCTAAGAGAACAATATGTAAATATGATTAAAGCTGGTATAGTTGACCCAACTAAGGTTACAAGAAGTGCACTTCAAAATGCAGCTTCAGTAGCAGCTACTTTCTTAACAACAGAAAGTGTTGTTGCAGACATACCAGAAAAGAATCCAGCACCTGCAATGCCAGGCGGCGGAATGGATGGAATGTACTAAAATATATAAAAGCTCCTCGGAAACGAGGAGCTTTTATTTTGGTAAGATTTGATATATGAAAATATAAATAACTTGTAAAATCGTGTATAAATATGTTTGATTATATTTCTTGTAACAGGTAACTAGTATAGATATAATATATTTGTGTACATAATGTAAAAAATTATATTCTTTTGCTATTATTTGCATAATGTTGCAAGTGAGGTGAAGAACTATGGAAAATAAGCCAAGAAAAAGATTAGGTGACATGCTTGTTAAATCAGGCAGAATGACCTTGGAACAGCTTGACTATGTTCTTAAAAAACAGAAAAGTACTGGCAGGAGACTTGGTGAACTTCTTGTTGAAGAGAATATTGTAAGTGAAAATGATATATTGAATATTCTTGAGTTACAATTAGGAGTTAAGAGAGTAAAGCTGGATGAGGTAGAGGTTGATACTGATGCAGTAAAAACCATATCAGCAAACTTAGCAAATAAGCATAATGTTATACCTATATCAATTAGACGAAGCAAAGTTCAGCTAGTTATGAGCGACCCTCTTAATATTATTGCACTAGATGATGTAAGAATAGCAACTGGCTATAGTGTAGAACCATATATAGCCTCAAGTGTGGAAATTAAGGAAGCTATTAAAAAATATTATTCAACGCAATATGTTATGAAAGCTGCGGACGAGCTCTCAAAGGAACAGTTTTCAAATAGGGTAGAGGCTAAAGAAGATGAAACTGATGCCTTAGAAGAAATCAAAAATGCACCTGTAGTAAGGCTTGTGGACAGTATAATTGAAAATGCTGTAAGAGCAAGAGCATCAGATATACATATAGAACCTTTTGAAAAATATGTAAGGGTAAGATATAGAGTAGACGGAGAACTATCTGAAGTCCTAAAAACTCAGCCAGACACTTTAGGTGCCCTAATAACACGTATTAAGATATTAGCTGATTTAAATATAGCAGAGAAAAGGCTGCCGCAAGATGGCAGAATAATGACAACTATAGATAATAAGGAAGTGGATCTTAGAGTTTCCATTTTACCAAAGGTAAATGGAGAAAAGGTTGTTATAAGAATACTTAACAAGGAAAACTTTCTTGTTGGAAAAGAAAACTTAGGGATTAGCGGAAGTGAGGTAAAGAAACTTGATAAATTTATAAGCAATCCTCATGGAATAATCCTTGTTACAGGCCCTACAGGTAGTGGAAAGTCAACAACCTTATATACTATGCTTAATGAGTTAAACACAGAAAGCAAAAACATTATCACTGTAGAGGACCCCGTAGAGTTTTTAATGGAAGGAGTCAATCAGGTAAGCGTTAATACAAAGATTGGGCTTACTTTTGCAGCAGGTCTTAGGTCCATACTAAGGCAGGATCCTGATGTAATAATGATTGGTGAGATTAGAGATGCTGAAACTGCTGAAATAGCCATAAGATCCGCTATTACAGGGCACTTGGTGCTCAGCACTCTTCATACAAACGATGCACCTTCCTCTATGCTTAGACTTGCAGATATGGGAATTGAGCCATATCTTATTGCTACCTCTGTAGTTGGAGTTATAGCTCAGAGATTGGTTAGAAAAGTGTGTCCAAGCTGTGCAGAAGAATATGAAGCATCTGAATATGAAAAAGGTATTCTTGAGATAAAAGGAAATATGCCTATTATGCTTAAAAAGGGCAGGGGGTGTAATGTTTGCGGCAATAGCGGCTACAAAGGTCGTATAGGTATATATGAAATAATGGAAGTAACAAGAGAGCATAGAGACATGATAATGAAGGGCTGCAGCACGGATGAACTTCGAGATCTATCTATCGAGAAAGGTATGAGTACTCTAAGAACAGCTTGCGCAGTACATGTGCTTAAAGGAACAACTACTATGGATGAATTTATGAGAGTTGCTTATTTAAAGGAATAAGGGGGAAGAAGGATGCCAAGCTATCAGTATGAAGCAAGAAATTTACAGGGAAACATAATCAAAGGGAAGATGGAAGCTGAAAGTGAAGATATAGTAAGGACAAGCCTTCGAGAAAGAGATTATTACCCTCAAAACATAAAATTATACAGCAGCTCAATGGATATAGATTTATCAAAATATAAAAAAATATCAACACAGCAAATAGCAATATTTTGCAGACAGTTTTCTTTTACTATATCTGCAGGAATGAATATTTTAAGGGCTATGGATGTAGTTGCTGAACAAACTGAAAATAAAAAATTCAGAAATATACTTAAAGAGGTAAAAAGTGATATAGAAAAAGGAAGTAGTTTATCAGAAGCCTTAGGAAAGCATGAGGATATACCAGAAATGCTTGTCAACATGATAAGTGTTGGTGAAATGAGCGGAACTCTTGATACTGTAATGAATAGAATGGCTGATTATTATGAGAAGAGCTACAAGCTTCAGAAAAAGATTAAGGGCTCTTTAACTTATCCTATTATGGTAGCTGTGGTTGCAGTTGTGGTAGTTAATCTTCTTCTTATATTTGTACTGCCTACCTTCGTGGGCATGATAACAAGTTCAGGAGGCACCTTGCCTATGCCTACCCGTATAATTATGGCTTTGAGTGATTTCATGAAAAAATATGGCTTGCTACTTATGGGATTTATTCTGATGCTAGCAATAGTTGCGAAGATATTTATAAGGAATAATGAAGAGGCAGCAGAAAAAGTAGATATGCTAAAGCTAGATATGCCGCTCTTTGGAAAGATAATTACCAAGATTGTAACAGCAAGGTTTACAAGAACCTTTGGGACTCTTATGAGTACAGGCGTGCCGCTACTTGAGAGTATTGATATTTGTTCAAAGGTTGTAGGAAACGCAGTAGCAAGTAAATTACTCCAAAGCACTAGCGAAGCAGTAAGGAAAGGTCATAGCATTGCCTTAAGTCTCGAAGGCAGAGGCGTTTTTCCCACTATGCTAACCCAAATGATGAAGATAGGCGAGGAAACAGGAACTCTAGACAGTATTATGGAAAAGACAGCAGAGTTTTATGATAATGAGGTTGAAAATGCTACTTCTCAATTGTCAACATTAATTGAACCGTTAATAATAGTATTTTTAGCAGTAGTGGTAGGTTTTATTGTAATAGCTATGCTGTTGCCGATGTTTGAGATGTATAACTTAGTATCTAGTATGTAGAATGAATTGCATAATAAGCATTCATATATAAACATTAGGAGGGTAAAAAATGATAAACAAAGGGGAGGTAAAATTAATGACCAAGAAAAGAAAGGGTTTTACATTAATTGAACTTATTGTAGTTATTGCAATTCTGGGAATATTAGCAGCAATTGCTGTTCCAAGATTCGGTTCTACATTAAGTGGTACGAAGGATAAAGCAGATTTAGCTACTGCAAGAACACTTCAAAGTGCAGCACAAACTTTCCAAGCTAATTCATCTACTAATTCACTTCCGGCTGCATCGGATTTTAAAACAAGCGGAGCAATGGCTGCTTATCTTGCACCTGAAGCTTTAACTTCAACTGGTGTAAAGGCATGCCAAAATACTGCAAATAAGTTTTGGTATGATGCTGCTACTGGTGATGTAAAAGTTAAAGATTCAAAGCCAGCTGACTCTTATGAATCTCTTAACTAAAATTAAGAGATTAGGGTAGCAAAGAAATACAATTTACATATGGACACTTGAATTGTATGGAGCTAATAGTGTAACCGACCCTTTATTTCTGAAATAAATATTTAACAATATTATATAGTTAAAAATTGACATCTTTTCTGCTGAGATTAAATATAACATTATTTTTGAAAAATAATAAAAGACTATAATTAATATTAAATAAATCTTTCATGGCAGCACTAATGAACATGTTCGATAGCGCTGCCTTTTAAAGTTTATAAATACAGAGAACAAATATATAATTTTATAGATATATGATTTTAGAACTAATAAAGGTAGATTACATCTTTCATGAAAGTGGTGATTTAATGTTTGAAAAAGACCTAATAGCTGTAGAGATTGGGCACGAGTACATAAAAATTCTATCAGGTTCAAAAAACAAGATAAAATGCTGTGGTAGTATAAAGACTCCTGAAGAGGCTTTTGTAAAGGAAAATATTTTAAATATTCAAAGGCTTGCAAAGGCGATTTCAGAGTTTTTAAAAGAAAACAATATAACCACAAAAAGAATATCCTTTACTGTACACGGTGAGGATATTGTAGTAAGGCATATAGAAACACCCATAATGGACAGCAAGGGAATCATTAAATCACTGCAGTGGGAGATTAGTCAATACCTTCCCAATGAGGGAGAAAACTATTATACAGATTATGAGATAATAGATAAGATAAATACAAAGGAAAAGAAAGTCTACAAGGTTATGGTGGTTTCTGCACCTAAAGAAAAGATAGACAAGTATGTGGAGCTTGCTAAAAAATTAAATCTAAAACTTGAAGCTATAGATATTGCTCCCAATAATATAAGCAAGGTTTTTAGAAATGTTCATAAGCTTAAGAAGGAAATACAAAGCATCGGCATAATTCACATAGATCATTATAATAGCAACTTTACTATTTTAGAGAACGGGAGATTATTTATTGAGAGAACCATACCTTTTGGAATTAATAATGTGGCGGATATAATGTATCCATTTGCTAAATCCAGACCAGAGGAATCTGCGAAGAACTTCTTAAGAGTATTTAACTTTTATGTGCAAGAAGAGAGTACTGTTGATGTGGCAATAAAAGGTCTGTTTGATCAAGCACTTTATTCCTTTGAGAAAATTATACAGTTTTATACCACAGGGAAAACAAATAAGTCGCTAGACATGATTTATGTAATTGGAGAAGGCGCAGAAATAAAAGGAATTGATAATTACATTCAGGAATACTTTTCAACTACAGTGGAAATAGTTGACTCGGCTGAAGAAATAGGGATAAAAACAAAGCTTCCTGAGAATTGCAGCTTCAAATACTATGTTAATAGCATAGGCTTGCTGCTAAGAAAGGAGTAGGCTATGAGAGAACTTAATCTTATTCCAAACCATATAAAGCAGAAGAGAGAAAAGGATGCAATGCTTCTTAAAACAGTTGGCGGGGCGCTGCTTATACTCTCATTATTAGCGGCTATTGCTATTGTGCCCTATGCAAAGCTTAACGAGCTTAACAAAAGAGAAGCTGACCTTAAAGGCTCTCTGGAAAAATCGAAGCTTATAATTATTGATAATGAGAAGCTTAGAAAAGAAGTAACCTCCTACAAGCAGTATGCAGATTTAGTAGAGAAAACACAAAAATCCAACTCTGCCATATATCCAGTTATTAAAAGCTTGGAAAAGCATATGCCACAGGATATTGTTATAAATACTCTTGATTATAAGTCGGGCAGTATTAATATATCTGCAGCAGCAAAGGTATACAACTCAATTAATGAGTTTGCAGCTAATCTTCAAGAGTCAAAGGAATTTACTAATAGCCTTGTTGCAAATATAATTAAAGATGAACAAAAGGGTATCTATACTTTCACCTTAGTAATCACTAATATAAGGGAGGAAGTAAAATGAAGAACTTAAGTAAAAGTGAAAAGCTTCTTTTAAGCATATTTGCAATTATGCTTATAGGATATATTTACTACCAATATATAATAACTCCAATAGGAATAAAAACAAAAGCTGTTCAAGATAGAGTGAATAATTATGAGCAGAAGGTACTGCAAGCCAAGTTTATGGATACAAGCAATAAGAAGATGAACGAAGAAATAGTCTCACTAAAGGAAAAATATGATAAGTACATAAAGCTCATGCCTAAGAGTGATATGAATGCTGAGGTTATGAGAGAGCTAAATAAGCTTGCTTTGGAAAATAAGGTTACCTTAGTTGGTCTTACTATGGGTAATGGAGTGAAATATGAAGCAGGTGAAGGGACTTTGAAAAATACACCAACTACTAGCAATCAGGCAGGCAGCGAGCAAAAGAAAGAAACACAAGCTTCAGGGATAAGTATTATGGCTGTTCCGGTAATTATTAATATTAAGGGGGATTACAGCGGTTTTACTGAGTATATAAACAACTTAGAAACAAACAGCAGGCTAACTAATGTAAGTGCTGTTAATGTAACTAAACAAGGCAATGTTGATGGTCAATTATCCGTTACCTTAACTGCCAGCGTGCTTTATGTGCAGGATGGTATAAATCTGCATAATGAATATGATTTTAATCAAAGCAGTTATGGTAAGGACAACCCGTTTAAATAATTTTGCTAAATAAATAAAACAAAGCCTGCTCGTAAATAAAGTTTTGCGAGCAGGCTTTGTTTTACTTGTTTGTAACAGCTATACTAATATCTTTTGAAATGCTTGTTCCATCTATTGAGGTAACCTTAAGAGTTACTTTTAATGAATTTGCTGTGAGTTTATTAGAGCCATTAGGGCTTCTTAGTAAACCTGAGGCAGAAATTGAAGCATTGCGATCATTAAAAACATTCCATTCAACGGATTTAAGCTTTACATTCTGCGGAGTAGCATTATAGGATAACTGTAGGCTTCCTTTATTCCTTTTTATAGAAGTTCCATCATTTGCAACTATTGATAACGCTGTTATTGCAGTTGGAGCACTAGGTGAAGCTGTGGTTACAGTGTATGTAGCCAATTTACCTGAACCATCATTTGCAGCTGCAGTGACAACTATTGGTATTCCGCTAGCAGCAGAGGCGGTTGTTTTTAGCAAGCCGCTATCTTTATCAATGGTTGCTACTGAAGTATTATTTACCGACCAAGTTACAGTTTTAATGGAAGCCTCTAAAGGATTCACAGAACTCGAAAGCTGAAGGGTTCCACCACCAGTTGGTATAGTCGAAGATGGGGCTGAAATATTTACCGATGTTACAGGTATAAATGCTGCAGGCTGCTCTTTAGTAAAGCTTATTGCATATGAGGGGCTTAAACCTTGAATTATGTTATTGCCAAGATTAAGTGCTATAACAGAACTATCGACAGAAAAATCTTCGCCTTTTAGTGTGCTGCTTATTTTAAAATAAACAGTTTGGTGGTCTTGCTGCTGAAATTCTATGTTTGTTGATATTCCGCCAGAAGAATTAATAATTGTTTTATAAACTCCATTTGAATAGTGAATTAAAGAACCAGTTGAAGAATCTATGTAAATATACTCTGTATCGGAATCTAAATCAGCTGGTTTAGCAGGTAATAACTCAACCTCTCCGCTAAATCTAAGCTGCTTTGTTACATAATCAGCGGCTAGTCTTAAGGTAGATTGAACGTCTGATTTTTTAATTCCCTTGCTGAAAGTATTATTGGCGAATATATTCATAGAAAAAGTCATAGCAATTACTAGCGAAACTATGGCCAAGGTGATTATTAATTCTATAAGCGTAATTCCTGAATTTTTTATCGACGCAATATTGCGTTTAATAAGCAAGCAACATACACCTTCTTTTGTTTTTTATTTTAATCTACAGTGAAAGAGGTTAGTTTTTTTGTTTGATTACCTGAGCTATAGTCAATATCAACGGTTCTGCCAGTTACTTGGTATGATTTATCACCAAATTTGAGCTGAACAGTAGTGCTTGGGGTTCCGCTAATTGGTTTTTCAGAAATACTATTCTCCATTTTATATTGTGCTTCATAGTGCGACGTGCTAGCTCGTCCTGATTTGAATATTTCAGATAAACTAGTAGAAAACATAGATAAAAAGGCTACGCTAATTATGCCTAATATCCCTATAGAAATAACTATTTCTATTAAAGTTAACCCCTTTTGGGTTCGAGACTTTATCTTTTTATCAGTGCAATTAAATCTATTCTTTTTATAAAGCATAAATTTGAGGCCTCCTTCAATAAAGCCTAATTCCATATTACTGAATTAGTTATGACTGTTTCTGTTTTTGAATCTGTATAAGAGTTATCCATGTAGTCTGTATTATCGGTATCAGGTATTTCAGTAAGCTTTGTTTCTATATCATTTTGATTTTTTAAAACAACATTGTCGGGAAAGTAATAACCCTTGCCTTTAATGTACACAACTCCCCATATTCCTCCTTCGGGTCTTGATATACCTTGACCAGCGGGAACCTTAAGATTTATATCACCTTTTCCATCATTTGAAAAGATAATTCCTCCACTAAAGGAAATAGCTTTAGAAATAAGCGTTATTCTATTATGAAGAACTTGTACTTCACTTGTAAACACCATTTTGTAAGCATCATAGGTTACAGAAGGTGAGTTTTTATTTGGAATCTTTATACCTTTTCCTTTTTTAGCTTCAAATTTTATAGTTTTAGTTTTATCAGCCAAGCTGTGATACCCTGTAATAATTTGCCCGCTGTTAAAGTCATACCACCCCTGGTTATGACCCAATAGTACTTCGGATGGTGCTACTGGAACTGTAACTTGAGTTGTTGTTGGCGTAATGGTTGCTGTAACAGTTTGAGCTACATTACCTACAGTGCCTATAGCTTTTATAACTGTATTTCCATTTTCCTGGCTGACAGATACATCAAATTTACGAACTATACCTTCGGGCATAGTAGATACAAACTGATTTGAACTGTTTAAATAAACAGTTTGAGCTATCCCTTCTGGCTTTCCTGAGGATGAAGGGTTTGGATTTTCCCAAGCACTTAATGCAGCTTCAGCCCCTGAACGGGCAAGATAATAAGCTTGCATTTTTTTCTCCTCCTGAGATGCTTCTTTTGCTTGAGCAAGACTAACATTAAGTATGCTTGTCCCTAGTATCGCCATAACAGCCATAACTAATATAACCATCACAAGAGCAGCCCCTTTTTTCTTTTTAACCCCCATAAAATCACTCCCATAAACTAGTACTTATTATTGAAATTGTATTAATTTCAATAGTTCTCTATTGAAATATGATATCATATTTGCAAGTATATTCCAATATCAGTAAAAGAAGATTGATATATTATTTACTCAATAATAGCAATTTAATTGAGTGAAAATGCAACAATATGGTATAATTTGTATAGTGTTGGTGATATATAGCGCCACCTAAAAGGAGGTACACTTAATTTTGGTTAGTATGTTTATAGCTTCATATGTGTTTATAATAGGTTTGCTTCTTGGAAGCTTTTTTAATGTATGTATCTATAGAATTCCAAGGGAGGAATCAGTAGCCTTTCCGCCTTCTCATTGTACAAGCTGCAATACTAGACTTAAGCCTTTAGATTTAATACCGGTATTAAGTTACATATTTCTTAGAGGAAAATGCAGATACTGCGGAGAAAGGATTTCACCACGATACGCAATTATAGAATTAACTACAGCAATAATATTTTTAAAGTTATATGCAGAATATGGATTAGGCTTTGAGTTCATCAAGTATGCGGTGCTTTCTTGTTTTCTAATAGTAATAGGAATGATAGATTACGACACTACAGATGTGTATACTAAGACTACAATGTCAGCTATAATTATCGGAATAATATTTGTTGCTATAGGTGGATACCTAGGATATGGTATAAAAACTTCTCTTTTAGGAGCTGTACTCGGTGGCGGAGTTATTTCGCTAATAATACTATTAACTAGGGGAATGGGCTGGGGAGATGTGGAGATATGCCTTTTATGTGGATTATATCTTGGCTTTTACAGCACTATCTTACTGCTTTTTCTTTCATTCGTTTTAGGAGGAGCTATAGGAGCGTTATTAATTATAACCAAAGTTAAGTCAAAAAAGGATTACATTCCATTTGGACCATTTATAGCTATATCAGCTATAATTGTAATGATGTTTGGAAATAAAATTATAAATTGGTACTTATCATTTCTTAGTTGACAAAATTAAAATCATTCATTACAATTAAATAAATTAAATATTGCATTTTTCATTCATATATCCCCTGAATATGGCAGGGAGTCTCTACCGGAAGCCGTAAATTTCCGACTATGGGTGATTTCAAGTTATGCATTAGGTGCATACTGATTTCACTTATGGTTTTTTGAGTGGAGTTAGTATGCTTTTGTTTTTTGTAAATTTAAATAAGGGAGATGGGAGCATGGCAAAAATTATTAAACAAGCTTATACATTTGATGATGTACTTTTGGTTCCAAACAGGTCTGAGGTGCTGCCAAAGGAAGTGAATCTAAGTACTAACTTAACTAAGAAAATTAAGATTAATATTCCGCTTATGAGTGCCGGAATGGATACTGTCACTGAATCAAAAATGGCTATAGCAATTGCAAGAGAAGGCGGAATAGGAATAATACACAAGAATATGAGTATAGAAAGACAAGCTGCCGAAGTAGACAGGGTTAAAAGGCAGGAAAATGGAGTTATAACAGATCCATTTTCTTTAGCACCAGATAATACCATTGAGGATGCACTTGCCTTAATGAGCAAGTACAGAATATCCGGAGTGCCTGTAACTGTAGAGGGGAAACTTGTTGGTATAATAACCAATAGAGATATAGTTTTTGAGAAGGACTATTCTAAAAAGATAAAAGAAGTTATGACTAAGGAAGGTCTTATTACAGCTCATGAGGGGACAACTATTGATGAAGCTAAGGAGATATTAAAGCAGCATAAGATAGAAAAACTTCCATTAGTAGATGAACATAGCTATCTTAGAGGCCTTATTACAATAAAGGATATTGAAAAGGCAATACAATTTCCAAATGCGGCAAAGGATTCTAGAGGAAGACTTTTGTGTGGTGCTGCAGTAGGAGTAACTGCAGACATGATGGATAGAGTAGAAGCGTTGGTTAAAGCTGGTGTTGATGTTATAACTATTGATACTGCTCATGGCCATTCAAGAGGAGTAATGGAAGCAGTTAGAAGTATAAAAGAAATTTATCCAGAGCTTCAGATTATAGCAGGAAATATAGCAACTGCTGAAGCTTGTAAAGATTTAATTCTTGCAGGAGCTGACTGTATTAAGGTAGGAATTGGACCAGGCTCCATATGTACTACAAGAGTTGTAGCAGGTGTTGGAGTGCCTCAACTTACCGCGGTTATGGATTGTGTAGAGGAAGCTGAAAAATATGGTGTACCAGTTATAGCTGATGGAGGAATAAAATACTCAGGTGATGTAGTAAAAGCTCTTGCTGCTGGCGCCAAGGTTGTTATGATGGGTTCTATGTTTGCAGGCTGTGAAGAATCCCCAGGAGAAACTGAGGTTTACCAAGGAAGAAGCTATAAGGTATATAGAGGCATGGGCTCCCTTGGAGCAATGGCTAACGGAAGCAAGGACAGATATTTTCAAGAAGGCGCTAAAAAACTAGTACCAGAAGGAATAGAAGGAAGAGTTCCTTATAAGGGCTTCGTAGCAGAAACCTTATATCAATTGCTTGGCGGTCTCCGTTCAGGAATGGGCTACTTAGGCGCAAGAACTTTAGAGGAACTTTATAATACAGCAACCTTTGTAGTTCAAACAGCTTCAGGTTTAAGAGAGAGTCATCCTCATGATGTTGTTATAACAAAGGAAGCACCGAACTACAGCATAAACTAATTTATACTGTGCATTAAGAATTTTATTACAAGCAACAAGTTAAGAATATAAAAATTTAAAAAGTTAACTTTTTATAGAGCTGACAGCTAGAGCAGCAGGGCTGTGGCAACTTTATACTACAGGAGGAAGCAATGAATAAAGAAATGATTTTAATAGTTGACTTTGGCGGTCAATACAATCAACTTATAGCAAGAAGAGTAAGAGAGTGTGGAGTATACTGCGAGATCATTCCATATACTTATACTTTAGATAAGATAAAGGAAAAAAATCCAAAAGGAATAATATTTACTGGTGGTCCAAACAGTGTATATGAAGAAGGAGCACCTAGAATTGATAAGGAAGTCTTCAATTTAAATGTTCCGGTATTAGGCATTTGCTATGGACATCAGCTTATGACTTACTCCTTAGGTGGAGAGGTTAAGAGCGCAAAAGTAAGAGAGTACGGAAAGACTGAAATTGCTTTAAATAATAATGATTTATTCAGTGGTTTATCGGAAAAAGAAAGCTGCTGGATGAGCCATACGGATTATGTATCAACTCTTCCAGAAGGCTTTAAGTTGATTGCAAGTACAGAAGGCTGTGAGATAGCTGCTATGGCCAATGATGAAAGAAAACTGTACGGAGTTCAGTTCCATCCAGAAGTTGAGCACACTCCTTTTGGTCAGGAAATGATTAAAAACTTTTTATATAATATCTGCAAGGTTGAAGGCGATTGGTCTATGGCTTCCTTTGCTGAAGAAAAAATTGCAGCTATAAAAGAACTAGTTGGAGATAGAAAAGTGCTTTGCGCTTTATCTGGTGGAGTAGATTCCTCCGTTGCTGCAGTTATGGTACACAAAGCAATAGGTAAGCAGCTCACTTGCGTATTTGTTGATCACGGTCTTTTAAGAAAAGATGAGGGTGATCAAGTTGAAGAGATTTTTAGAAAACAATTTGATATGAACCTCATAAGAGTTAATGCACAAGAAAGATTTTTGGGAAAGCTTAAAGGCGTTAGCGATCCTGAGAGAAAGAGAAAGATAATTGGTGAAGAGTTTATAAGAGTGTTTGAGGAAGAATCTAATAAGCTTGGTCAGATAGATTTTCTTGTTCAGGGAACTATATATCCTGATGTAGTTGAAAGCGGTACTGGAACCTCAGCAGTTATTAAAAGCCACCACAATGTAGGTGGTCTTCCAGAAGACATGAATTTATCACTTATCGAGCCTCTAAGGGAATTATTCAAGGATGAGGTTAGAAGAGTTGGAGAAGAGCTTGGAATTCCACATAACTTAGTATGGAGACAGCCATTCCCAGGCCCAGGCTTAGCAATAAGAGTTTTAGGAGAAGTTACAGAAGAAAAGCTTCATATTGTTAGAGAGGCGGATGCTATATTTAGAGAAGAAGTAGCTTTAAACGGACTTGAGGGCAAGATTTGGCAGTACTTTGCCTGCCTTCCTAATATTCAGTCAGTAGGAGTAATGGGAGATGAGAGAACCTATTCTCATACAATAGCACTTAGAGCAGTTACAAGCTCCGATGGAATGACTTCAGATTGGGCTAGAATACCATATGAGGTGTTAGATAAGGTTTCTCGAAGAATAGTTAACGAGGTTAAGGGAGTAAATCGTATTGTTTATGACATAACTTCAAAGCCACCTTCAACTATTGAGTGGGAATAATATTTTAAAATTTTGCAGCACTTCCATAACCTTGGGAGTGCTGTTTTGTATAAATCAAAGATGCGCAGCAGAAACTAAATCATATGTAAAAATTAAACCTACATATAGGGTTTTAAATTCAACTATTAACTTACACATGCCCTAAAAAGGCTTAAAGATGCCTATTTTATGGCATGTATAAGTTTAATTTCATAGTTAAAATCCTATAGAATATATTGGGCAACTTTTTAATAAATATTGATTTATTTACTTTAATAGGATAAAATTTCATTTAGGTTAAAACTATAGCAATTCAAAATGTTAGATATTTTATTTATATAAGGAGGTTCACTATGTCAAATAAATTAAGCTTGGATTTAAGCAAGGTTAAACCATTTTTAAACGATAATGAAGTTTCATACTTACAGCCAATGGTAACTGAAGCTCATAATATGCTTCATAATGGAACTGGAGCTGGAAGTGACTTTTTAGGATGGGTTGACCTTCCTGTAAATTATGATAAAGATGAATTTTCAAGAATTCAAAAGGCAGCTGAAAAAATAAAAAACAATTCAGATATTCTTATAGTTATAGGTATCGGTGGTTCTTATCTTGGAGCAAGAGCTGCAATAGAAAGCCTTTCACATAGCTTTTATAACAATCTTCCAAAAGCTAAAAGAGGAACACCTCAAATATTCTTTGTTGGAAACAACATAAGTTCTACATATGTTACAGATTTACTTGAAGCTATCGACGGCTTAGATATATCAGTTAATGTTATTTCTAAATCAGGTACAACTACAGAGCCAGCTGTTGCTTTTAGAATTTTCAAGGATTACGTTGAGAAGAAATATGGCAAGGAAGGCGCTAAGGAAAGAATATTTGCTACAACTGACAAAGCAAAAGGAGCCTTAAAGTCATTAGCTGATGCAGAAGGCTACGAAACTTTTGTTATTCCAGACGATGTTGGAGGAAGATATTCAGTTTTAACTGCTGTTGGACTTCTTCCTATAGCTGTTGCTGGAATTAACATTGAAGAGCTTATGAAGGGTGCTGCTGATGCAAGACAAGATCTTAGTAATCCAAATTTAAGCGAAAATGATGCCTACAAATATGCTGCAGCTAGAAATGCACTATATAGAAAGGGTAAAGTTACAGAGATATTAGTTAACTACGAGCCAGCTTTACACTTCTTTAATGAATGGTGGAAGCAGCTTTATGGAGAAAGTGAAGGCAAGGACAATAAAGGCATATTCCCAGCAGCTGTTGATTTTTCAACAGATCTTCACTCAATGGGACAATATATTCAAGAAGGACTAAGAAATATATTTGAAACAGTTATAAATGTTGAAAAAGCAAAAAAAGAAGTTACTATTGAAGAGAGTGCTGAAAATATAGATGGATTAAACTTCTTAGCAGGAAAAACTATGGATTTTGTAAACAAGAAGGCTTTCCAAGGTACAGTGCTTGCACATAATGATGGAGGAGTTCCAAACATAATAGTTAACCTTCCAGAATTAACACCATATCATTTTGGCTATGCTGTTTACTTCTTCGAAAAAGCTTGTGGGATAAGCGGATACATAAATGGAGTAAACCCATTTGATCAGCCAGGAGTTGAAGCATATAAGAAAAATATGTTTGCTTTACTTGGAAAACCTGGATTTGAAGACATGAAGGCTGAACTTGAAAAGAGATTATAATGAGGATTATAGTAGATGCTGACGCATGTCCAGGCAAAGATATTATAGAAAAACTGGGAAAAGAGCACGGGCTTGAGATTATAATGTATTGCGATATAAACCATGTTCTGAATAGTGATTACTCAATTATAAAGTATATGGATAGTGGGTTTCAAAGCGTTGATATGGCTGTTGCTAATGAAGCCAAGCAAAATGACATAGTAGTAAGCCAGGACTTTGGGGTTGCTGCTATGGTACTTGGGAAAAAAGCTTTTGCAATAAGTCCTAAGGGCTATATTTATACTAATGATAATATTGATAAGCTTCTTTTTGAAAGACACATTTCTGCAAAGGTTAGAAGAGGAGGAGGCAAGACCTCCAATCCAAAGAAAAGAAGCAAGGAAGATGACGAGAGGCTTTATACCAACTTGCTTAAGCTTATAAAACAAGGCCATTTAATCATATGAATGTATAACCATGTAACCATTTAGCCATATAACCATTTATAGAATCCATGCGGGTTTTAAAATTATTTTGATAATAAAACAAGGATATATAAAGCTTAAGCTTTATATATCCTTGTTTTACATTTGATTAATACCAGTCATAATGAGGTCTTGGTCTAGGTCTTCTTCTCCTTCTGCGCCTTCTGCCAATTAGTTCACCAAGGAGAAGTACACCTATTAAATCTCTAATGGCATTCCTTCTTCCATAGCGTCTAATTCTCTTATCATCGTCATCATCTTCATCACCGCAGTCATCATCCAAATCTTCTTCAACTTGTTTGTAAATTTTATCGCACATTTCATCTACATGATGCTTTTCAGGGCAGTGCATTGTTCCATGCATCTGCTCATGCATATCGCAGTGATGAGCAATAAGGGGCATTATTTTAATATATATTCTCGGATACATCATCTTTAGCTGCTCTTCACCCATATCCATTTCCATCATTGGTTGCTGCATCATAGGCTGCATATTCATGTCTTGCATCATCATACAGTTCATACAAGGTGTCCATCCATTATTTTCCACAGTTTACCTCCAATTTAATTAATTATGCACACAATACATGTTATGTAATTCAGATGGCTATTGACACTTGTGATTAATTTTTTATAAAAAAAAAGCCTCAGATTTCCCGAGGCTTATCATATATGGTTGCTATAGAAATTTTTATTATTCACCTATATATGATGCTCATGCTTATATCTTCAATTTCTATAGAATGCCCTGTAAAGCCTCTTAGCACTTCAGTACCAATATTGTTTTTATCCGCCGCAAGCTTCCAATTGCCTTCTGGAATTTTAATGATTGATGCTTCTCTATTAGCGTTGTAGATAACAATTATATCCTTCCAGGTGTCATTGTTAGCATAATTTTTAAGCATAAAACCAACAACATTTCTAGGTAAATTAGGTAAAAACTCAAGATGTTTTTTTATTTGCTCAACACTGTTCATTCTAAAGGCGCTATGCTCTCTTCTTAATTTTATAAGACCTTTATAATATTCCACTACGTCAATAAATTCTGCTTTTCTGCTCCAATCCATCCAATTTACTTTATCTTCTGAGCGAACGCTATCCTCAATGCCGTATTTGGTTCGGCAAAATTCAACTCCTGAATGAATAAAAGGTATTCCTTGTGAGGTTATAACTATGGCATTTGAGAGCTTTTGCATTTCCTTTCTAGTTTCTATGCTGTCTTCACCTGTTGAAAGCTCTAATTTATCCCAAAGCGTATTGTTATCGTGAGCTGAAACATAGTTTATTGCTTGATCAGGAGTTTGGAATAAAGATGATCCTTTTCCTGAATAATCTGTACAGCCAGTAACGCAGTAACTTATTATTTCTTCCATATTCTCCTGGCCGCTTGCAAAGCCTCTTTCCTCATGGATAAATACACTTCCTCTTACTGCATTTCTAATAGTATCATTGAAATGTCCTATATGAGGCATCTTGTTTGAATTAAGCTGATTAGCCTTTAACTCATCATTAAGCATAGTATTTAGAATCCAGCCCTCACCGTAAAGCATAATAGGTCTTCCCAAGGTGTTAAGCTTTTCTCTTACAGCATTTAATGAAGTAACATCATGAAGTCCCATAAGATCAACGCGGAAACCGTCAAGATGATATTCTTTAGCCCAATAGTATACAGAGTCTACTATAAATCTTCTAAACATAGCACGTTCTGAAGCAGTATCATTAGAACAGCCGCTTCCATTTGAAGGTTTTCCATCCTCAAGGAATCTAAAGTAATAGCCTGGGAAAATTCTTTCAAGATTTTCTGTTTCAAGGTTAAATACGTGATTATAAACTACATCCATATTCACTGACAAACCTTTTTCATGCAAGGTTTTTATAAGAATTTTGAGCTCTAAAATTCTTGAAATAGGGTCATATGGATTTGTTGAATAACTGCCCTCAGGTACATTATAATTTTGAGGATCATAACCCCAGTTATACTTTGCAGAGTTTCTTTCATCGGTGCTTACATAGCTGAAGTCATATATAGGCATAAGCTGTACATGGGTTACCCCAAGTTCTAATATGTGAGATAAGCCTGTAGATAATCCAGTGCTTGATTTTGTATTTTCTTCTGCAAGTCCTAGGAATTTTCCCTTGTTTTCGATTCCGCTGCCTGGATGAATTGATATATCTCTTATAGAAGTTTCGTATATGATAGCATCTGTAAAATTATTTAATTGCGGTGAAAGATCGTCTTCAAAGCAGGAAGGATTTGTGTCCTTTAAATCTATTACCGCACCTCTAAGACCATTGATACCTACAGCTTTTGTATATGGATCAACAGCTTCATTAGTACTTCCGTATACATTTACTTCATATGTATAAAAGAAGCCATTTAGAGCTTGATCAACAGTAATACTCCAAAGACCATTATTTTCAAGCATTTCAAGCTTTCTAGGCTCTTCTTTTTTATTAGGATCGCCATTTTTATATAGAAGTAAGCTTATGCTTGAAGCAGCAGGGGACCAAACGCTGAAGGTTGTTCTTTCAGGGCTATAGGTACAGCCTAGTTCTGCAGATGTAAAATATCTTTTGTTAAATACCTCTGAGGTGAATATTTCTCTGTATATTGCTTTGATTTTAATATTCTCATATTGAATAAAGCATTCATGTTTAATATCAATTTCCTCATCAAGCAGTAAAACTGTGGAGTTGTTATCTGAGAGGGCGGCAACAGCTTTGATATTTCTATCACCGTTTATGATATTAAATGAATGGATTTCGCTTTTAAAAGATTCTTTATGAATCAATTTTATTTTATTAAATTCTAAAACAACTGCATTAAACATAAAAACATACCCCTTTCTGTGCAAACGTTGCACCAAAGATTATATACTATTATTATACTATTTTAAAGTATTTTTAGTGGGAACTAGTATTAAGTATTAATTATTTATAAAAAGGTCTATAACAAATTATGGAATTATAGTATAATGTATTATGAGGCATATTACAAACAGGGGATGAGAATTTGATGAACGAAATAAATATAGTTTTTGATTTACAAAGTCCGCAGGAAAAAGATAAGCCTATTAATATTGCTATAGAAGAAAAGCCAAAAGAGGAGCTTTTATATAAATTCATAGTTGGCAGTGATGGAACTTGGGAAACCTTGAAAGATTTTAGTGAGGACTACAGTGTAAGGTGGTTTCCTAAGAAGGAAGGCAAGTATACAATAATGGTACAAGCCAAGAGTTCCAATAGTACAAAGTCCTTTGACTATGTTTCAAGGGCTGATTATATTATAGGCGAAGAGGAAGAAAAATTAATTAAGAATATTCATATAGATAAGGAGAAGCTTACTGTTGGAGAAAAATTAAACTTGATTGTAGAAGTAAGTAAAGCTCCTTGCGTATTTAGATACTGGATTAAGGAAAGAGATAATTGGGAACTTATAAAGGACTATAGCGCGGATAATAATTTGATTTGGAGCATTAAAGATTCGGGAGAGCATGAAATACTAGTTGAATGTAAGACTCTTGATTCGAAAGACAAATTCGATGATTTCCATAAGGTGAAGTTTCAGGTAGAAGAAATAAAGAAGCTTGAGATAATAGATTTTAAGACTTTAGCATCGGACATGCTTGTTGATGCAGAACTTATATTTCAGGTAGAAGCAGCTCATGAAGATAACAGAATGGTATTATACAAGTTTATAAAAATAGATTCTGACGGAAATGCCAGCTGTATTCAAGACTACTCGACAAAGAAGATAGTTAGTTTTGTAGAAAATACTCCTGGCGATTATAAGCTTTTGTGCCTAGCTAAAGATATGTATTCTCAAAAGGAATATGATGATAGAGCTCTTATAAGCTATAAGGTAAAGCCTTATAAGGATATAGTTATAAAAAGCTTTGCTGCTGATTTAAATTCTCCACAGGTTTGTGAAACAGCTGTAACTCTTAAGGCAGTTGTCAGTGGCGGAAAAGAACTTTTATACAGATTTAAGATTGATGGTAATTACGGTGAAGATTCAGGCTATACAAGAAATAATACATATGTATGGAATACAAGGAAATCCGGAGATTACAAAATTGAGCTTTTAGTTAAAGATGCTTCCTTTGAGGGAAATCATGAGTGCTTTGCTGCAATGGATTTTAAAATTGAGGAGCAATGCAATGACCCGGTTATTATAAATGAAGTTGTTCTAGATAAGAACAACAAGCTTATAAAGGGAGAAATCCTAAATATTAAGGTTATTGCTAGCGGGGGAGCAGATTTACGATACAGCTTTATAGAGAGTAAAAACGGAAAGATAACAAATAAGGTTGATTATGGAACCTGCAATTGGGTTAACTTTACCGGGAACGAGAAGGGGAATTATGAACTGGAAGTAAGAGTTAAGGATAAGTACTCTAACAGGGAATATGATAGCCATTCTATAGTACATATTGAAGTGTTCAACTATATGCCAGCAGTTATAGAGCATGTTTTATCTGCTGTAAGGGAAAATCATATAGTTGGGGATGCTGTGTCCTATAATGTCATTACTCAAAATACTAAGCAGACTCTTGTAAAGTATGTGCTTAGTATTAATGGGCAGAAGGTAGAGGAAACTGATTTCGTTAAAGATAAAAAATATGTATTCACTCCTAAATGCAGCGGTCTATATACTTTGGAGTTTTACGCCAAAAATGAAGAGAGTGAAAAAGAATTTGATGTTAAGAAGGAAATTAGACTCAAGATTCATGATGCACTACCGATAACTAATACAAAGATACATTGTGATAACACAAAACTGGAAGTAAACAAAGGGGTAACCTTTACTGTAACTTCTGAGGGCGGCAAGGATGTGCTTTATCAGTTTTATCTTATGAATAAAGGAGAATGGAACTTAATTCAAGATTACAGCAAGAAGGACTATTACAGCTTCATACCATTTTCTAAAGGAACTTATAGAATATTAGCTCTAAGTAAAAGCAGCTTAAAAAAAGGTGCTTATGAGGATTATGATTTGCTTGAGTTTGTTGTTGAGTAGTAGGAAGATAAGCATATAATTGCTATTGAAAATAATGTCGAAGTATAAGATAATTAATTCATTAAACCATATGGGAGTGGAAAAATTGAAGGTAGAAAATAATGTGGAAAAATTTATGCAGATGCAATTAATGACACAGCTCTTTAAAAGCATAGTAGGAGAAAAGTCCTCTTCCTTTCAGATGGTTATGGAAAGTTTAACAAAAGCTATGCAGGATGGCCAAGGCGGTTTAGACATGTTAGGCTTTACCCAGGAGGATTTGTCAAAGCTAGGCTATGGTGGTGGACAATCCTTAGAGAGTATGGCTGCTAGCCTTAAGGGCGAAGTTGACAGTGATATAACCAGTAACAACCTTACAGTTGATGAAGCAGTAGAAAAAGCCTCAAAGAAGTATGGAGTTGAGAGGAAGCTTATATTAGCAGTTATAAAGCAGGAATCAGACTTTAATCCAGATGCTAAATCTGGGGCAGGAGCTATGGGGCTTATGCAGCTTATGCCAGGTACTGCAAAGTCATTAGGAGTTACAAATGCATATGATATTGAGCAGAATATAGAGGGTGGAACGAAGTATCTTAGAAAGCTTTTAGATATGTATGGAGATTCGAAGGAGTTAGCTTTAGCTGCTTATAATGCAGGTCCAGGTGCTGTGGCAAAATATAAAGGAATACCAAACTACAAAGAAACTCAAAACTATGTCAGAAAAGTAATGCAGAGCTATAATAAGTAACAGTCCTATATGGGCTGTTTTTATTTTGCTCGTAAGGTTATAATATGAATAGAAAGTGAGGGTATACAAATGGAAAGACTAGATAAGGTATTAGCTAACTTAGGTTATGGAAGCAGAAAAGAGGTTAAAGCTCTTGTTAAAAATAAAGAGGTTTTGATTGATGGAGAAATTGCTGTAGATAGCTCAATGCAAATTGATCCTGAAAAAAGTGAAATAATTGTAGCAGGTGAAAAGGTAAATTACAGGCAATTTATATACCTTCTTATGAATAAGCCTGCAGGGGTAGTATCTGCAACCTTTGACAAATTTGATGAAACTGTTATTGATTTAATTGATGATGAGTACAAGGTTTTTGAGCCATTTCCTGTAGGAAGACTTGATAAGGATACTGTTGGTTTCTTGCTTGTAACAAATGATGGAGAACTTAATCATAGACTTATATCTCCAAAGTGGCATGTTGATAAGGTTTATTATGCTGAAATAGATAAAAAAGTAGAGGAAAGCGATATAAAAGCTTTTGAAAGTGGGATAACTTTAGATGATGGCTATAAATGCATGCCTGCAAAACTTGAAATTTTGTCTGCAGATGACAATGGTTCTGAGGTAAGGGTTACCATACAAGAAGGAAAATTCCATCAAGTTAAAAGAATGTTTAACAGTGTTGGTAAGAATGTAGTTTATTTAAAGAGAATTAGCTTTGGGCCTTTGTCGCTTCCTGAAGACTTAGACGAGGGACAATACCGAGAATTAACGGAAAAGGAAATAGAATTACTCAAAAAAGTTTAATTATATTATAAAAAGTAACAAAATAAACAAATGAAGCTTAAAATGAATGAATTATATTCATTTAACATATAGTTTACAATTTAATTTGCAAAAAAGCCTTGTTTTTTTTCAGACAATCTTATATAATAATTTTGCAAGGATAAATAAAAAGAATTAAATAGCCCCCTTTTTATTTATTAAAACAGCCCCGCCCCAAGGGCTGTTTTTATTTTTTGTGAATATAGTTGTTTAAAATACATGTTAGGAAATTATAGGCTTCTGTATATTTTATAGCTTCAAGTATAGTCTATATATCAGGGGGATTTAACGCAGTAAATAAGTAATTGAAAATATATAAATAATTGTATAGAATAATAAAGTAAAAAATGCTAAAATAATATTAAGTAAACGTTTTAAATTGGGGCATCTATTATTATAAGTACATATACGGGAGGATAAAAAATGGGAGATTTTAAATCAAAGCTTGAAAGTGAAGAAATGAACTTTCTTTGCGAGGCTGTGTTGAGTTTAAAAACTAGAGAGGAAGTTTATAGATTCTTTGAAGATATATGCACAATAAATGAAATTAAGGATTTGGCTCAGAGGCTTGAGGTAGCAAAAATGCTTAAGCAAAAGAGAACATACTTGGATATAGCAAGTACCACTGGGGCAAGTACAGCTACTATAAGCCGAGTAAACAGATGCTTAAATTATGGAAGTGACGGATATAATCTCGTATTTGAAAGAATAAATTGGAGAGAAAAATAAAAGGTACACCTCTAAGTAAAAACTTAGAGGTGTTTTTGTTATATAAACGGAAAAATATGATATAATGAAAGGTATGTAAACAGAACTGATGTTTATGTTGCTTAAGTAGAAAATAACGAAAATTTTGAGTGCAGTATAGGAATACAGGAGGCACGAAGATTGATAATCTTTGTGTACAGTATAAGGAATACAGGAGGGTAACGATGGATTTACAGAAGCTTTTAAATAAGGAACAATATGAAGCGGCAACTTCTATTAATGGACCACTTTTGATACTTGCTGGTGCAGGTTCAGGTAAAACGAGAGTGCTGACTTATAGAATAGCACATATGATTAATGATTTAGGGGTATACCCTTCTCAAGTTTTAGCAATTACTTTTACTAACAAAGCAGCTCAAGAGATGAAGGAGAGAGTTAGGGCTCTTGTTGGAGATGAAGTTGACAATATGTGGGTATCAACCTTCCACTCAAGCTGTGTTAGAATTTTAAGACGTGAAATAGATAAGCTTGGATATAACAAGAATTTTGTTATTTATGATACATCTGACCAAAAAACCCTTATTAAGCAGTGTATGAAGGAACTCAGCATAAATGAAAAGGATCTTGAAGATAAGGAGATTATAAATAAAATTGGCGATGCTAAGGATAATATGATAAGCCCTGAGAGGTATAAAAGAGAAAATGAACATAACTTCAGGCTAAATAAAGTTGCTGATGTATATGCTCTTTATCAGAAAAGGCTTAAAGCAAATAATGCCTTAGATTTTGATGATATAATTTTTAAAACTGTTCAGCTTTTTAAAGAGCACAAAGATGTTCTTGAGTTTTATCAAAGAAAATTTAGATATATTATGGTAGACGAATATCAGGATACAAATATGACTCAGTATGAGCTGGTAAGGCTTTTATCTGCCGGTCACAGAAATATTTGCGTTGTTGGTGATGATGATCAATGTATATACGAGTGGAGAGGTGCTAACATTAGAAATATCCTGGATTTTGAAAAAGATTATCCAGAAGCTAAGGTTATTAAGCTTGAACAGAATTATAGATCTAAAGGAAATATATTAGATGCAGCTAACAATGTAATAAAAAATAATTACGAAAGAAAAGATAAGGTTCTAAGAACTACAAACGAAAATGGAGAAAAAATAAAAATTTATAGAGCTTTTTCAGATAATGATGAAAGCGATTTTGTTGTATCAGAAATAAAGAGAATAATTAAAGAAGAGGATAGAAGGTTTAGTGATTTTGCTATACTTTATAGAACAAATGCTCAATCTCGTATATTTGAAGATAGCTTTATTAAAGGAGATATTCCTTATAGACTTATAGGAGGACATAAATTCTACGACAGAAAGGAAATTAAGGATATTCTTGCGTACTTAAGGTTAATAAACAATCCATTGGATGATATAAGTCTTCAAAGAATCATTAATGTGCCTAAGAGAAGTATTGGAGAAACAACTGTTGCTAAAATTCAAGAAGTTGCAAATAATAATGAGGAACCGCTTTACAGTACAATTTTAGATATTGAGTATGTACCAGGACTTACAGCACGAACTATAGCTTCCATTAATAAGTTTACTAGCCTTATTAATGGTTTTATCAGGAGAAAGGATGAAATGGGAGTTTCGGAGCTTATTGAAATTATACTTGATGAAACAGGCTATATGAATGAGCTTAAAAAATCTAATGATATTGAAGACCAAAGCAGAATAGAAAACCTTAAGGAATTAGTATCTGCAGCGGTTGAATTTGAACAATCAAATGAAGAAACTTCTCTTGCTGATTTCTTAGAAAAGGTTACCCTTGTTTCTGATATAGACAATTTTGATGAAACTGCAGACAGTGTTGTGCTTATGACTCTTCACAGCGCTAAAGGCTTGGAGTTTCCAGTAGTATTCATGGTAGGTATGGAAAACGGAATATTCCCAGGAAAGGGAGCTTTGAATAATGACAAGGAGATGCAGGAATCTAGAAGACTTTGTTATGTTGGCATAACTAGAGCAAAGGAACAGCTTTATATGACTGCTGCAGAAATTAGAAGAGTATTCGGAAGAACAGAAGCGCATACCCCTTCAGATTTTTTAAATGAAATTCCTGGGGGCTTAAAAGAGTATGTAGGTGGGAAGAGCTACAGCAAAGGATTTAGCGGCAATCAAAGTGCTCCCGCAAGAGGCAGTATAAACGGAATCTTTGGAAACAGCGGACCTTGTAGAACTGTTGGAGCAGGTGCCCAAGCGTACAATTTAAATAGTGTAGCAGCCACTAGTAATCAAAGTTCTGGAAAGACACTTACAGCATCAGAAGCAACCCTAGGAAGAAAGATAAAACACTCAAAATTTGGAGTTGGAACAATAGTAAGTGTATCAAAGGATGGAAGTGATGTTAAGCTAACTATTGCTTTTGATACGCAAGGAATTAAAAACTTCATGCTAGGTCTAGCACCGCTTGAATTAGTATAGGATAGAATTAAAGTACGAAATGAGTTTAATAAATTGATGTATAATTAATTGTATAAATATATAACTAGATAACTTTTTAACTTTTTATCTAGTTATATATTTTGTTTTTCGTACTTGCTGCTAGCTTGAGATAAACGGAGGAATAAACATGGAGAATAGAGAGAATAAGATTGAAAAAATACATGAACTTGTAGAAGAACTAAATAGGCACGCCTATAGCTATTATGCTCTTGATAACCCAACTATATCTGATAGAGAATATGATAAAAAATATGATGAACTAACCCTATTAGAAAGGGAAACTAAGTATGTACTCCCTTATTCTCCAACACAGAGAGTAGGGGATACAGTTTTATCTGAGTTTCAAAAATATACCCACAGAGCAAAGCTTTGGAGCTTGGATAAGGCTCAGAGCATAGAGGAGTTAAAAGAGTGGGACAGCAGAAACAGAAGATTTATTGCTGACTATAATGCTAGCCATGAAGCTAAGCTTCCAGAACTTAAATATGTAGTAACAAAAAAGTTTGACGGGCTTACTTTAAACTGTACATATGATGAAGAGGGAATTTTAATAAGAGCTGCTACAAGAGGAACAGGTGAAACTGGAGAGAACATAACTGGTCAAGCTAAGACCATCAAGAGGCTTCCGCTTAAAATAGATAATGACTATCTTTTTGAAGTTCATGGAGAAGCAATAATGACAAAGAAGGCTTTTGATGATTACAATAGAACCGCAGAAGTACCTCTTAAAAATTTAAGAAATGGTGCAGCGGGAGCTCTAAGAAATTTAAACTTAAAAGAGACAGCCAGAAGAAATCTGTCTGCATTCTTTTATGATATAGGTTATACGGAAGGCGAATCCTTTAACAGCTATATGGATATGATGAATTTCATAAAAGAGAAGGGATTTCCAGTAGATGATTATATAAAAGTTTGCAGCAATGTAGAAGAAATTGAAACAGAAATAAGATACATAGAATCTATTAGATACGACCTTGATTATGATATAGATGGTTTAGTCATTGTAATTAATGATACTAAAACAAGAGAGCTTTTGGGGTATACTGTAAAATTCCCAAGATGGGCAATTGCTTTTAAGTTTGAAGCACAAGAAGCCACTACAAAACTCTTAGATGTGGAATGGAACGTAGGAAGAAGTGGAAGGGTTAGCCCTACTGCACTACTAGAACCGGTAGAACTTGCGGGAGCAACTGTAAGAAGAGCTACTTTAAACAATATAGATGATGTTAGAAGAAAAGGCGTCAAAATAGGCTGCGATGTATTTGTTAGACGCTCAAATGACGTTATACCAGAGATAATGGGAGTTGTTGAGGAAACTCTAGAGGGAAGTAGAGAGATAGAAATTCCAACTCATTGCCCAGCCTGCGGAAGCGAAATTATACAAGAGGGGGTTCATTACTTCTGTGAAAATACTTTATCCTGCAAGCCACAGATGGTTAAGAGCATAGTGCATTTTGGCAGCAGAGAAGCCATGAATATAGAAGGCTTTAGCGAAAAGACAGCAGAGCAGCTTTTTGAAAAACTAGAAATAAAATCTATAGCAGATTTATACAGATTGAAGAAGGAAGACTTGCTAACTCTTGAAAAATTTGGAGAGAAGAAGGCGCAAAACCTTTTAAATGCTATAGAAAAGAGCAAAAACTGTGATTTACCTTCATTTGTATATGCATTGGGAATACCTAATATAGGAAAAAAAACTGCAACAGATTTAGCAAAGACCTTTAAAAGCTTGGAAAGAATAAAAAAGGCTGCCTTTGAAGAACTTACGGCAATTCAGGATATAGGAGACATTGTGGCTCGAAGTGTACTAGAATTTTTTAATGAGGAAAAAATAATAAATAGTATTAATGAACTTTTAGCTTTAGGAGTTAGCCCGAACTATGAGGAAGTAGTGGTTGATGATAATCCATTTACAGATAAAACAGTAGTTGTAACAGGAAGCTTAGAGAGCTATAGCAGAACGGAAATTAAAGAAAAGTTAGAGGAATTAGGCGCAAAAGTTTCAGGCAGTGTAAGCAAAAAAACTAATTATGTGATTGTTGGAAAAGAACCAGGTTCCAAGTATGATAAAGCAGTTGAACTTGGAGTGAGAATATTGACAGAAGAAGAATTTACTTCCATGTTGTAAAAAATCTGTAAAATAGTAAAAATATACTTTACAATTGCAAGTTTTTGAATTAATATAGTTCATGAATGAAATTTGTTCTTAGATAGCTCGGGAGGCTAAAACATGAGAAGAACTATAAATGTACTAGGATGGATAAGTGTAACTTTAACTATTGCAGCACTGATTTTGACAATGATATCAACGTATCATTTCGCTTACATAAAATATTTTGATGATTATTATACCCTTCAGGTGTTCTTGTTTTTTACTATGTTAATCTGGGGAGTAAAGATATTTTCTTTAAGATCAAGTGCAAGAGACATAATTTATACTATTATTTGTTTCCTAATGGCTTTTGGTTCAATGTTTTTCAGATTGATGAAGGTTTATTAACTTAATAGATTATTAAAATACATCAGTATCATATAGACTGATGTATTTTTTATTTTCTCTACAAATCCAAATCTAGGTTAAAAATCCTTGTATTAAATCATATAATGTTAATGTATGCTGGGAAGAAATTGACTTGGAGGGGATATGGTTACACTACTGAATGAACTCTACTATAAGCTAAGAAAAGAAGAAATAGAAAAGGCACATATAATATTAAAGATGATAAAAGTAGAAACTATACTGCAGAGCCTAACAAAGCTATGCTGGAAGTACAACATTCAGTATGAGGTAATTATTAAAACAAAAGATACGCTAACAATAAAGTTAAGAGGAAATCGAGAGATAGTAGTGTTTAAGTACCATAAAGCAGACATGGTTTTGAGAGAAAATATAGATTCCTTTTTAAGTGAGCTAGATGAAAATAAAGCTCATAAAGGAATCTATTTGACAACTGGAAAATTTGAAAAACTATCTGGATTAAAAAATCGAGTTTTAGTTTTGAGTAGAGATTGCATGTTAGAGGATAGCTTCTCCTTCATAAAGAGACATTTGGGCCTTAAAGGAAGAGTGCTTGTAAAATTTAAAGAGGATAATTTAGATTTCTTTAAATATCTCCCACAATAAAGTATGTAGTGATTAATTTTAATAATTAATGACAATAATTAAAACAAGTTTAAAGTCTATAAATGGGAGAATAGCAAATGAAAAAGTTAGTTCTGTTGGCAACTACATTTATATTTTTAATAAGCACGGGCTGCGTAGAAAAAAAGGTTAATAATATAAGTCAATATAATAAAACTGATGACTATTTAGTATATAATATTGGATCTATGCCTGAGAATTTGATACTGTTAGATGACAGTAAAATAAGAAACAAGGATATTATGATTTCATTATTTGAAGGTCTTGTAAAAACAGATGAAAATGGAGATATTGTTCCAGGACTTGCCGAAAGCTGGACTATAGGAAATGATAACATAACCTATACTTTTAAGCTAAGAGAAAGTGCTTATTGGAGTGATGGAACACCTATAACTTCTGAGGATTTTAAGAGCTTTTTCAAGGATATCTTAAACAGCAAGCAAAGCAATATTTTCGCTTATCAGCTGTATTCTATCTTTGGTGCTCAAGAGTATAGAGAAAATAAAAAAGCCTTTAACGGTGTAGCTATAAGATCGGTGGATAGTAAGACATTAGAGATAAGGTTAAATTCTCCAACAAGCTATTTTCTTGAGATTCTAAGTCAGCCAATATATACGCTGAGAAAATTAGGCAGTAATCTGAAAGACTGGAAGAATAGTTACAGCGAAATTGTTTATTCAGGTCCATTTATTATAGATACTGTTTCAAAAGACGGGGAAGTATCCTTAATTAAAAATGAATATTATTATGACATGAATGAGGTTAAAAGCGAAAGAATTTATTTAACTTCATCGCAAGGAAGTGAAAATTCGCTAGCATTATTTAAAACCAACAAAATTAATCTATTTATTAACCCACCATTGAGTGAGAGCGGTGAATTAGTGCTTGACGGAGAAGCAGAAGTTGTGCCAATAGAAGGTGGAGCTAGCCTAAATTTCAATTTTAAAAAGGCTGGAATAATAAGTAATTCTAACTTTAGACAGTCGATAAGCTTAGCTATAGATAGAGATGGCCTGCTTAGCGGTGATTTGAACTATATAGCCAGGAGTGCATCAGCATATGTACCTAACGATACTGGTTCAGTAGATGAAAGTTTGAAATTTAAACCATTGATTAAAGTCGAAGGTAATGAAGAGCAGAGTAAAAAATTGCTTAGGGAAAGCAAATATGACAAGAAGGAAAGGCTAAAAATAGTTTATTTAAACAACAACGAAAATAGAAGGCTTTGTGATGCCTTAGTTAAAAATATCAAGGAAAATTTAGATATAAGCTTAGATTATAAGGGATATAATGATATTGAACTTCAAGATGTTTTGAAAAGCGGTGATTATGATATGATGATAATGAATTATGCTCTCTTGTATGATGATCCAGCATCTATTTTGGAGTCTTGGGCTTCTAATTCTAAGCTTAATATATTTGGTTATAAAAATGCTGAGTTTGATAGTTTGATTTCTAAAGCTAAATTTGAAAATGATAAAGCTAAGAGAAAAGACCTTTTAAAAAGGGCTGAAGAAATATTTTTAAGTGACGCTCCTGCTATACCAATATATTTTCATAATATAATTTTATGTAAAAAGTCTTCCGTGCAAGATGTATATGCAACTAAGGAAGGCAATATTAAGCTAGATAGAGCTTATATAGAGAAATAAAGAAAAGCTCCCTAAATATCTTGGGAGCTTTTCTTTATAATTTTTTTAGCAATAAAGTAACCGCAGCCATTTAAGAGGTTGATTGAACTTGTTAATGTAGCTGCTTGATTTAAAGTACACTTGCCATTTATAGAGTAGGTACAGCTTTCAGAGCAGTTAATATTTGTCATAATGTATCAACTCCATAGTTCAGTGTTTTGTTATATATAGTTTGTTCAGTATAGCTTTTTTAACTCAAGGAGATAGCTGCACAAATTACATTAATCTGTTAGAATGTTTAAATGTTTGGAGACAAGTCTTTTTCATCAAATAGCTTACCTAAATGTAGAATAAGGAAAAATAGCAGCATATTTTTTGTGCTGTCAAATGTAAACTTGCTTTGAGAGAAGGTTTCTTTCTTTTTATTATAGTTTACGTATTTTATGAAAATAGGTGGCAGTTCAACACTATCAGGAGTTGGGACAGATGCCATTCTAAAATCTTGCTCTTCTAGTAAATCTTCAGCTTTTGAAGAAAAACCTCTGTATCGTTCTATATCGTCTAAATCCGGACTAGCAGGCCAGCTTAATATTATTCCTGAGTCTACCAATTGGCGCTTAAAAATATCTACAGCAACTAGATTGCCGTCCTTAGTTTTTTCAAAGATATTCATATGACTTAAAACAGATAATAGATAAAGTACTATATCCATACAGGTATACTCAATTTCTTTTTTATCAGTAAGCTTTATAAAAATACCTCTCTCTGGTTGATAAAGTTCCAAGAGCCTTGAATAAATCTCTTCTGCCTTATCCTTGAATTTCAGTATTCCTGTACTGCTATATAGGAGCATGAGATTAATATAAAGCAGTCCGTCATAGTCAGACGTGTCCTCTCTTATATCTTCGCTTTGTTCCTGTGAACTATCTATTAAAAGCTCTCCTAAATCAAGCATAATTAATTTTGCGTCATCCAAACCAGAATATCTATATAATAAATTGAAAGCAAGAGAAAGCTTTAATAAATCCTCGTTGGAGCATCGATATAATTCATCTCTAAACTCTAAAAACATTTTGAGTATGTCTAAGGCAAAGTTTTTGTAGTCTTCTCCATATTTACCTTCATCAAATAACGAGTATTTGTAGTAGGCAGCCATAAGAAGAGCTTGATCCGAATACCTAAATTTTTTATTTTTCTCTTCGAACTTGTTATCTTCTGAGGAATCTTTGCTGCCATGCTTCTTATCAACGAATACTCCCTCTATGTTTCTAAGATTTGCTGCAAAAAACTCAAGCTGTTTTCTTGCTATGGATAAGTAGAGTGTGCTTAATGAGTATTTTTTATTATCGATGTCCTTAAATTTTTTGTAGTAGTCTACTAATTCGAGAAGACTTAAAGTCATGAAAGCATTACTTTCAATGGTTATTTCTCTTTTTAAGGAATCTTCATCAAAGCTTAAATTTCCACCAATGCTTAAAAGTTTAGCATTTCCTTTTTTATAAACACATAAAAGTGGAGAAAGAGAGCTAAGTATGCTATTATCAAAATTAGGTGTATTTCTAACTTTTAACTCATTTGTATGAAGTGTTATGCCGCATTTCGAATGCAGTACTAGGTATTTAACAGATTCCTTTGCTAGAAAAAATAATTGTTTTTCAATTGTTTCACTGTTTAGAGAGTTCATTCTTAAAAATGGACCTATATACTTCAAAATCTACACCACCATAAATTAATCCTTATATAAATAATATGAATTAAGTTGTTAAAAAGTGCTTGTTCACTTTTTAAAAGGAAGGAGTTTTTTTATGAAAGTTGGAAAATTGAATTGGGATGACCTAAAAGAAATAATATCGTCAAATAGAAGCGTTGATAGAGCAGATGTCAGAATTAAAAGCGGGGTAGGAGAGGATTGCAGTGTTGTAGAGTATGGTGATTATGAGTGTGTTCTTTCAACAGACCCTATAACTGGAACAGAATCCAATGTTGGAAAGCTAGCAGTACACATAAATTGCAATGACATTGCATCTTGTGGGGTTGAGCCCGTTGGAATTTTGGTGACAATACTTGCTCCAGAAAATATTACCATGGAAGAGATTAAAGAGGTCATGAGACAGATAGATGAGGAAACCAAAAAACTGAATGTAGAAATTTTAGGAGGGCACACTGAAGTAACAAATGCCGTCAATAAGCTAATAGTTTCTTGTACAGCGATTGGAAAAGGAAAATTAGGAAGTGCTGTTGCAACTTCTGGAGCAAAAATTGGAGATGACATTGTAGTAACAAAGCTTCTTGGAATGGAAGGAAGTTCTATAGTAGTTAATGATTATTACGATTATATAAAAGATATATTATCTGAAGAAGAAATTAAAGAAGCTAGAGATTATGTGAATAACATCAGCGTAGTTAAGGAAGGGACTATAGCCGGGAGTTTTGGAGTAAACTCCATGCATGATATAACCGAAGGGGGAGTGCTTGGAGCCCTTTGGGAGATGGCTGAAGCAAGCGGCGTTGGCTTTAAAGTTTACGGGGAAAGGATGCCTATAAGTGAAGCAACTAAAAAAATATGTGATAGGCTTAATTTGGATATTCTAAGATTTATATCCTCTGGAAGCATGCTTGTAACTACAAAAAACGGAGAAGAGCTTGTTAAAAGACTTAAGCAGAATGGGATTAATGCAAGCCTAGTAGGAAAGATAACCTCAAGTAAGGGAATTCTAGTTGGAAATAGCGTAGAGCAAGAGGTTCGACCTCCTGAAAGAGATGAGCTGTTTACCATTGAGGAAAAAATCAATAAATTTTGTATATAATATACATACTGTGCTATTATATATAGGTATAGCAGATATGTTTTGGAGGAATAAAATGAGAATAGATGGAAGAAAGAATGATCAGTTAAGACCTACAAAAATAACAAGAAATTATATAAAACATGCTGAAGGCTCTGTATTAATCGAAGTAGGAGATACAAAAGTAATATGTACAGCATCTATCGAGGATAAGGTGCCACCTTTTTTAAAAGGAACAGGAGAAGGTTGGATAACTTGTGAATACAATATGCTGCCAAGGTCTACACAGACTAGGAAACCGAGAGATATAGCAAAACTTAAAATAGATGGAAGGACCATGGAGATTCAAAGGCTTATTGGTAGAGCGCTTAGATCTGCTGTAGACTTAAAAGCTATAGGCGAGAGAACCATATGGATAGATTGCGATGTTATACAGGCAGATGGAGGAACAAGAACTTCATCTATTACTGGAGCATTTGTAGCTTTAGTGGATGCTGTGAATAAGCTACATAAGCATACAGCCTTTGAGATTTATCCAATTAGAAATTTTGTAAGCGCGGTTAGTGTTGGTATAGTTAAGGATATAAAAGTGCTGGATCTTTGCTATGTTGAAGACTCTGCAGCCAAGGTTGATATGAATATAGTAATGACAGATGAAGGTGAGTTCATTGAAGTTCAGGGAACTGGTGAAGAGAGTCCGTTTTCCAGAAAAGATTTAGATGAACTATTAGCACTTGGAGAAAAGGGAAACAAACAGTTGATTCAAATACAAAAGGATGTACTAAAGACAGACTGCCTATGGATTGGAACAGGAGCAAGGAAATGAAAAGACTTATAATAGCTAGTAATAATGAGCACAAGGTTAAGGAAATAAAAGCTATTTTAGCTGAATTTCCTTTTGAAATAGTATCTCTTAAAGAAGCTGGAATTGATATTGATGTTGAAGAAGATGGCAGTACCTTTATGGAGAATGCCTATAAAAAAGCTTATGAAATATTTAGGTTGGCAAAAGATTCAATGGTTCTTTCTGATGATTCAGGCCTTATGGTAGACGCTTTAGGGGGAGAACCAGGGGTTTACTCTGCAAGATTTGCTGGAGAGCATGGAAATGATGCTAAGAACAATGAAAAACTGTTAGAATTGCTGAAAGGAAAACCTTTTGAAGAAAGAGGAGCAAGATTTGTTAGTGCGATTGTCTTAATATTAGATGAAAATAGGATCATAAAAGTTGAAGGAGATATAAAGGGGGTTGTAAAAGAGGAGCTTTCTGGAAGAGGTGGCTTTGGTTATGATCCTCTTTTCTATGTTCCAAAGATGAATAAAACATTTGGAGAACTAAGCGAGCAGGATAAAAATGAAATCAGCCATAGAGCAAGAGCTCTGCAAAAGTTAAAGGAGGAGCTCAAAAATACACTATGAAGATAGCTGTTATTAGTGATACTCATAGGCATAGGTATTCTTTAAATCAAATAGTTAAACTGATTGATGATACAGATATGCTCATTCATCTTGGAGATAATGTTGAAGACGTAGAGACTTTTCAAGCTAACTATAAAGGCAAAATTATAAATGTAAGAGGAAATTGCGATTTTACAAGCTTTACTCCTGCCGAAAGACTGGAGGAGATAGAAGGAAAGAAAGTATATATTACCCATGGTCATAGATATGATGTCAAATATGGACTTTTAAAGCTAAAATACAGAGCAAAGGAAGTAGGAGCAGATATAGTTTTGTTTGGGCACACACATGAATTCACCGAGATTTACGAGGATGGAATATGGTTTATAAACCCTGGCAGTGCGTCCCTTCCTAGAGATTCTTCAAAGAGTATAGTTATACTTGAAATCTCTCATAACAAAGTGCTTGTCTCGGTAAAAAATATAAAATGAATTTTTTTTAAAAAAGGTGTTGACGAATTTAAATATATCGTGTAGAATAATCTATGTCGTCGGGAGACAAACAAGAACTTCCCGACAACGGGGTGTGGCGCAGATGGGAGCGCGCGTGCTTTGGGAGCATGAGGTCGCAGGTTCAATCCCTGTCACCCCGACCATAATATGCGGGTGTNGATGACGGCGAACAAATTGGTCTTTGAAAATTAAACAGAGAATATAAAGGTAAATGACCAGCAATTCTTTTGAAGTTGAAAAACTTCTAACAATAAGTAAGCGATGAGCTTAAAAGATTCAAACTTTTAAATTGAGAGTTTGATCCTGGCTCAGGACGAACGCTGGCGGCGTGCCTAACACATGCAAGTCGAGCGGGGAACTTCGGTTCCCAGCGGCGGACGGGTGAGTAACACGTGGGTAACCTGCCTTGTAGAGGGGGATAGCCTTCCGAAAGGAAGATTAATACCGCATAACATACATGCTTCGCATGAAGAATGTATCAAAGGAGCAATCCGCTACAAGATGGACCCGCGGCGCATTAGCTAGTTGGTGAGGTAACGGCTCACCAAGGCGACGATGCGTAGCCGGCCTGAGAGGGTGAACGGCCACATTGGAACTGAGACACGGTCCAGACTCCTACGGGAGGCAGCAGTGGGGAATATTGCACAATGGGCGAAAGCCTGATGCAGCAACGCCGCGTGAGTGAAGAAGGCCTTCGGGTTGTAAAGCTCTGTCTTCTGGGACGATAATGACGGTACCAGAGGAGGAAGCCACGGCTAACTACGTGCCAGCAGCCGCGGTAATACGTAGGTGGCAAGCGTTGTCCGGATTTACTGGGCGTAAAGGATGCGTAGGCGGATGCTTAAGTCAGATGTGAAAATCCCGAGCTTAACTTGGGAACTGCATTTGAAACTGGGTATCTAGAGTGCGGGAGAGGAAAGTGGAATTCCTAGTGTAGCGGTGAAATGCGTAGAGATTAGGAAGAACACCAGTGGCGAAGGCGACTTTCTGGACCGTAACTGACGCTGAGGCATGAAAGCGTGGGGAGCAAACAGGATTAGATACCCTGGTAGTCCACGCCGTAAACGATGAATACTAGGTGTGGGGGTTATCATGACCTCCGTGCCGCAGTTAACACAATAAGTATTCCGCCTGGGGAGTACGATCGCAAGATTAAAACTCAAAGGAATTGACGGGGGCCCGCACAAGCAGCGGAGCATGTGGTTTAATTCGAAGCAACGCGAAGAACCTTACCTAGACTTGACATCTCCTGAATTACCGGTAATGCGGGAAGCCCTTCGGGGCAGGAAGACAGGTGGTGCATGGTTGTCGTCAGCTCGTGTCGTGAGATGTTGGGTTAAGTCCCGCAACGAGCGCAACCCTTGTCGTTAGTTGCTACCATTAAGTTGAGCACTCTAGCGAGACTGCCGCGGTTAACGCGGAGGAAGGTGGGGATGACGTCAAATCATCATGCCCCTTATGTCTAGGGCTACACACGTGCTACAATGGTCGGTACAATGAGACGCAATACCGCGAGGTGGAGCAAAACTTATAAAACCGATCCCAGTTCGGATTGCAGGCTGCAACTCGCCTGCATGAAGCCGGAGTTGCTAGTAATCGCGAATCAGAATGTCGCGGTGAATACGTTCCCGGGCCTTGTACACACCGCCCGTCACACCATGAGAGTTGCCAACACCCGAAGTCCGTGAGCTAACCGTATGGAGGCAGCGGCCGAAGGTGGGGGTAGCGATTGGGGTGAAGTCGTAACAAGGTAGCCGTAGGAGAACCTGCGGCTGGATCACCTCCTTTCTATGGAGAAATCCAGATTGTTCAATGAACAACTGGTAGCTGGAAATCCTTAAATCTCTGTTTAATTTTGAGAGACCAATGGTCGAAAGACTGTAGGTAAATCTCAATTGTTCTTTGAAAATTGCACAGATTAAACAATTAAAATTGTTATACTCAAACTAACTACTATATAGTAATTAAAAGGGTATACAATTTCGCAAATGAAGTAATGATTACTCGCGTTTTAATTACTTCATATTAATATTGAATTAGCATCTCAACAAGTTCAACAAAGTCTAATATTCTATCTGCGTAAAAGCGGGTGAAAATTCCGCATTTTACTTGATACAACATAAGATTTTATAGAATTGTTGATTGGTCAAGCTACGAAGAGCGCATGGTGAATGCCTTGGCACTAGGAGCCGATGAAGGACGCGATAAGCTGCGATAAGCTTCGGGTAGGCGCAAATAGCCTGTGATCCGGAGATTTCCGAATGGGGCAACCCCCACAGTTAAAACTGTGGATCCTGCATTGAATACATAGGTGCAGGAAGGTAACTCAGGGAACTGAAACATCTAAGTACCTGAAGGAAGAGAAAGAAAAATCGATTTCCTAAGTAGCGGCGAGCGAAAGGGAAAGAGCCCAAACCAGCAATTTATTGCTGGGGTTGCGGACAGAACATTAAAATTGTGATGTCATTAATCGAAGAAAGCTGGAAAGCTTCGCTATAAAGTGTAATAGCCACGTAGATGAAAGTGAATAACAAGAGTTCTGATCCAGAGTACCACGAGACACGTGAAACCTTGTGGGAAGCAGGGAGGACCACCTCCCAAGGCTAAATACTACCTAGTGACCGATAGTGAAGAAGTACCGTGAGGGAAAGGTGAAAAGAACCCCGGGAGGGGAGTGAAATAGAACCTGAAACCGTGTGCTTACAAACAGTCGAAGGGCATTAAAGCCTGACGGCGTGCTTTTTGTAGAACGAGCCAGCGAGTTACGATGTGTAGCGAGGTTAAATACTTAAGGTATGGAGCCGAAGGGAAACCGAGTCTGAATAGGGCAAATAGTTGCATGTCGTAGACCCGAAACCGGGTGACCTATCCATGGACAGGTTGAAGCGGAAGTAAAATTCCGTGGAGGACCGAACCACGTTGGTGTTGAAAAACCATGGGATGAGCTGTGGATAGCGGAGAAATTCCAATCGAACTCGGAGATAGCTGGTTCTCCTCGAAATAGCTTTAGGGCTAGCGTCGGGTAATTGAGTAATGGAGGTAGAGCACTGAATGGGCTAGGGGTCTTTTAGATTACCGAACCCTATCAAACTCCGAATGCCATATACTTTTATCCCGGCAGTCAGACTGCGAGTGATAAGATCCGTAGTCAAAAGGGAAACAGCCCAGATCATCAGCTAAGGTCCCAAAGTGTAAGTTAAGTGGAAAAGGATGTGGGATTTCTAAGACAACTAGGATGTTGGCTTAGAAGCAGCCACTCATTTAAAGAGTGCGTAATAGCTCACTAGTCGAGAGATCCTGCGCCGAAGATGTCCGGGGCTAAAACTTACCACCGAAGCTATGAATGTACCGTAAGGTACGTGGTAGAGGAGCTTCCTGTATGGGCAGAAGTCATACCGTAAGGAGTGGTGGACTGTACAGGAGTGAGTATGCTGGCATAAGTAGCGAGAAATGAGTGAGAATCTCATTGGTCGAAAACCTAAGGTTTCCTGAGGAAGGCTCGTCCGCTCAGGGTTAGTCGGGACCTAAGCCGAGGCCGAAAGGCGTAGGTGATGGACAATCGGTTGATATTCCGATACCACCAATGGCGTTATTAGAGATGGAGTGACACAGAAGGATAGGATGTGCAGACTGTTGGATTAGTCTGTCTAAGCATTTAGGTATTCAGGTAGGCAAATCCGCCTGGATTAGCTGAGGTGCGATGGGGAGCGAAATTTAAGTAGCGAAGTATCTGATTCCACACTGTCAAGAAAAGCTTCTATCGAGGTAATTGGTGCCCGTACCGCAAACCGACACAGGTAGGTGAGGAGAGAATCCTAAGACCAGCGGAAGAATCGTTGTTAAGGAACTCGGCAAATTGACCCCGTAACTTCGGGAGAAGGGGTGCCACAGCAATGTGGCCGCAGAGAATAGTCCCAAGCAACTGTTTAGCAAAAACACAGGTCTCTGCTAAAGCGAAAGCTGATGTATAGGGGCTGACGCCTGCCCGGTGCTGGAAGGTTAAGGGGATTGGTTAGCCGTAAGGCGAAGCCATGAACTTAAGCCCCAGTAAACGGCGGCCGTAACTATAACGGTCCTAAGGTAGCGAAATTCCTTGTCAGGTAAGTTCTGACCCGCACGAATGGCGTAATGACTTGGGAACTGTCTCAACAACGAATCCGGCGAAATTGTATTGCGAGTGAAGATGCTCGCTACCCGCGATTGGACGGAAAGACCCCGTAGAGCTTTACTGTAGCTTAGCATTGAGATTCGGTATTGTCTGTACAGGATAGGTGGGAGACTGGGAAACAGGGTCGTTAGGCCCTGCGGAGTCATCCTTGGGATACCACCCTGACAGTACTGAGTTTCTAACTGGCGGCCATGAATCTGGTCACAGGACATTGTTAGGTGGGCAGTTTGACTGGGGCGGTCGCCTCCTAAAATGTAACGGAGGCGCTCAAAGGTTCCCTCAGAGCGGTTGGAAATCGCTCGAAGAGTGTAAAGGCAGAAGGGAGCCTGACTGCGACACTTACAAGTGGAGCAGGTACGAAAGTAGGACTTAGTGATCCGGTGGTTCCTCGTGGGAGGGCCATCGCTCAACGGATAAAAGCTACCTCGGGGATAACAGGCTGATCTCCCCCAAGAGTCCACATCGACGGGGAGGTTTGGCACCTCGATGTCGGCTCGTCGCATCCTGGGGCTGAAGTAGGTCCCAAGGGTTGGGCTGTTCGCCCATTAAAGCGGCACGCGAGCTGGGTTCAGAACGTCGTGAGACAGTTCGGTCCCTATCCGTCGCGGGCGCAAGAAGTTTGAGAGGAGCTGTCCTTAGTACGAGAGGACCGGGATGGACTAACCTCTGGTGCACCAGTTGTCACGCCAGTGGCACGGCTGGGTAGCTATGTTAGGACGGGATAAACGCTGAAAGCATCTAAGCGTGAAGCCCACCTCAAGATAAGACTTCTCATAGCGTAAGCTAGTAAGACCCCTTGAAGAACACAAGGTTGATAGGTCAGAGGTGTAAGTGTGGTAACATATTTAGCTGACTGATACTAATAGGTCGAGGGCTTGACCAAATATATTTTAATCTGTGCAATTTTGAAAGAATAATGTTCTTTCTAACTACATAATTGGTGATGATGATGCAGAGGGTACACTCGTTCCCATACCGAACACGCAAGTTAAGCTCTGAGATGTCGATGGTACTGCTTGGGAGACTAAGTGGAAGAGTAGATAGTTGCCAATAATTAAGCTCTAGATGAATATCTAGAGCTTTTTGTTTTATCATTAATTCAATTTCAAAGTTAAAATTAATTTAACTCCTAATAAAACAAAAAAATAAAGGCACAATATTAATATACTTTTTAAGGAGATGAGAATATGCCAAATATTAAAATTGGAGATAAAGCTCCAGAATTTAGTTTAATGAGTTCAAAAGAAAACAAGGTAAGCCTTGCTGATTTCAAAGGTAAAAAGGTGATTTTATCATTCTATCCAGTTGCATTTACACCAGTGTGACAGAATCAGGTTGGTTCTCTGGAAGAGAATTTTGATAATATTAAAAACACTAACTCAGTTGCTCTGGCAATAAGCATTGATTCACCCTATGCCAATAAGGCATGGGCAGAGATGATAGGAGTCAACAATACAACTTTGCTTTCTGATTTCTGGCCACATGGTAAGGTAGCCTCCCAATATGGAGCTTTCAGAGATAAAGAGGGCTTTGCAGAGAGAGCTAATGTTGTTTTAGATGAAAAACATAATATTATATTCCATAAAATTTATGCTCTTGACGAGCAGCCGGATATGGAAGAGGTTTATAAATTACTATAGATTAAAGTATAATATACGCATATAGATTAGAGACGTAACCTATAAAAATATTAAAAAGAACGACTAACAACTACCAGCTACATTATGAAGCTGATAGTTGTTAGTCGCTCTTTTATTACGAACATATTAATAGGTTTATTCATATTTTTTATCTTGGCTCAGATACAATTAATGCTTCTAGTGTAGGAGTTTTACCTACTTGACCAACTGCATAAATGGTATAGAAAGTATTAGGATTAAGTGTAACATCTGGAACGGTTAATACTAGAGTGTTTGTATTAGCAGTATTTATTGTGAAGGTATAAGTTCCTGCAGGAAGACAAGCGTAATCTGTAATATCCTTAAAACCTACATTATCAAATATTTTTGTACCATCAGACACTTTAATATCCACAGCAGGTGCATTTGGAGAAAGATGAATGAATCTTATACAAGGCCTCCCAAAGTTTTGAGCAGTTGTTGGTTCAGGAATAGTATATAAAGTAATAAAAGGGGCAGTTCCAATTGCAGCCATATTAAATATAGTGTTTTCAGGGATATAGATAACAGTACTTATAACAGGTGATGTGGTTTGTCCTGTAGGGTAAAGTGTAATATTATAGCTGCCAGGAGAAACAGGAAAGTATGGTGAGATTTCCTTATAATTAAGATCTTTTACAATAAGATTTCCATTAGCATTAATATCTACAGCTGGGGTATCTGGTAAAGCATGAAACATCCTAATATAAGAGTTTGATGATGTTTGTCTGTAATAATTAGTTATCATTTGAGTATATGGACTGTAATACATATACTATCTCCTTGAAATTTTTGTCATTATCATGATATGATAAAAATTTTATAATGTTCATACAAGTTATGTTTATTTACTATTATATGTGCGTTTTGGATAGCAATTTATTTATAGTCATACATAAAAAATATATATTGATAGTAATTTATACATCTAATTAGATAAGAGATTTAAGACTTTTCAGATGGTAACTAAAGATTAAGATAGTGAGATATCATTAACTTTTACAAGTTACATAATAGGGTACAAAGTGGATAATAATATAATTTAGACTTACAGAATTTAGTAATATAAAGCAGAAGCTATTTAAGAGGATGTGATAGACTTTTGAGCACAAGTAAAGAGTTATCTGTTTGTTTAAATGAAAACTTAAGAGTTTTAAATACTAGTTTTAAAGATTGCCCAGATGTTATTCAAAAACTAGTAACGTTAAAGCAAATGAAGAAAGGCTGTTTTATTTTCATAAAAGATTATGTGAATTCTGATCTGCTTCAAAGAGATTTTATAAGACCATTATTATCCATGGATTATTATATGGTGGCAAATAAAAATATTATAGAGTATCTTCCAACTTTAAATAATTTTATATGCACTGATATGGAAAAGGTAATAACCTCCGTACTAGAAGGAAAAACTGTATTTTTATTAGACGGAGCTAATTTTGCAGTTGTTTGTGATTTAGTAGATATAGAAAATAGGGCTATAACTGAACCTGAGGGAGAGAAAAATGTGAAGGGTTCTCGTGATGGCTTTATAGAATCTCTATCTACAAATATTACCTTATTAAGAAGAAGAATAAAGAGCAGTAGATTAAAGTTCAGACATATAGTTCTAGGAAACGTAACTCATCAAAATCTGGCCATAGCTTACATTGAAGAGATAGCAAATCCGGAGATATTAAGTATTCTTTATAGTAAGATTAAAGATATTGGTACTGATGGGTTGATATCTATGGGGCAAGTTGAACAGCTTATAACAGAGTCTAAGTATTCCTTGTTTCCTCAACATGTTTCTACAGAGAGAGTTGACAAAGCAGTTGCAGCACTTTTAGAAGGAAGGCTTGTTGTATTATTAGAGGGGACTCCCATTGTACTAATAGCTCCAATTTCTTTATTTTCGCTTATTCAAGCTCCTGACGATTACAGTGCAAACTGGATAGCAAGTACAGTTGTTAGGATTATTAGAATCCTAGGTATGATTACTACATTAATTTTGCCAGGGCTATATGTTTCAATTACTGCTTTTCAATACTATCTAATACCTATAGATATATTAACTACACTTGCTAGATCTAGAACTGGTGTTGCTTTCCCTCCAGCTGTTGAAGCCCTTGTAATGGAATTTACAATTCAAATGATGAGGGAAGCATCCATAAGGCTCCCTACCTATATAGGCACAACTTTAGGTATTGTTGGTGGTATCATAATTGGTCAGGCAGCAGTAGCTGCAGGAATAGTAAGTAACGTATTTATTATAGTTGTAGGAATAATGGCTATAGCATCTTATGTAACACCTGACAACAACTTAGGATTGGCTTTGATTGTGATAAGAATAATCATATTAATAATGTCGTCCATGTTTGGAATTCTTGGAATAACAGTATGCCTGGTTTTGCTCGCTATGCATTTGCTTTCTTTGGAATCCTTAGGACAGCCTTATTTATCTCCTATCATGCCTTTTAAATTAAGGGACTTGAAGGATACTTTTATTAAATTGCCTTTGAGTTTTATGAATAAAAGACCACATATCACTCAACCAACTAACAAGAATAGAGGTGATAATAATGAATGACTCAAGGCATGATATCACCTCTACCCAATTAATGGCTCTGCTGGTTTCAGCAGAAATCGGAGCAGGAATTGTCACTTTGCCATCCATTTTAGCTCAGAAAGTTGGTCATGATGGTTGGATATCAATTATTATCACAGGCTTTCTGTGTATAGCTGTGGGATTAATAATTATGAATTTATTAAAAAGCTACTCTGATAAAACTATATTCCAAATAAATGATATAATATATGGGAAAATTTTGGGGTTTATACTTAATTTTAGTTTTCTGCTATATTTAGTGTTCATTGCCGGTATGACCTTAAGAGTTTTTATGGAAATTGTCAATATTATAGTTCTTAAGCTTACGCCTCCATTAGTAATAACCGTTATTATATCAATATCTACAGTATATGGAGTAGCTAAAGGATTAAAAGTTATAGCTAGATTTTCTGTTATGCTTTATTTTTCTTATTTCATAATGATATTAACGCTTTTGATGGCAATTAAATACACAAGATACACCTATTTGCTTCCGGTTGGCTATGCTGGCTTAAGTAATATTGCAAATGGAGTAAAAATAAGTGCTTACTCATTTCTTGGCTTTGAATTAGTAGCTGTAATATATCCAAATATAAAAAATAAAGACAAAGCTGCTACCTATATGTGCCTGTCTATAGCTATTACAACTCTATACTATGTAATGGCGGTAGTTGTTACAACTGCTATGTTTGGAGAAACAAAATTAGCTATGCTTGTATTTCCAATTTACAATCTTGAACAGTCCTTAAATATCCCGGTTATTGAAAGATTTGATATTTTTTACATAATGTTCTGGTTCCCAACAATAGCTTCTTCCGTACGTGCTTATTTTTTTTCAGCCTACTACGGTATAACAAAAGTTTTTAAAATCAGAATGAAGAAACTTTTAATTTTTGCTTTGGCTGTCGCTGTAATAGCAATAAGCAGGGTACCAAGAAATTTTGAAGCTATGTACGATTATTTGAAATTTGGAGGGAATCTAGGGATTTTCCTAATATTTATCATCAACATAACTTTCCTTATATCTTTCGTGAAAAGAAGGTGGCTAATATAAATTGAAAAAAGCAATAGCTTTTATAATGATTATATTGACATTTGTAAATTGCACAGGGTGTTGGGATCAAAAGATATATGAAGAATTAGGGTTTATTATGCAGGTTGGAATTGAACCCTCTAATTCAGGAGACATGATGTTATCAGCAGTTATGCCTGTGGTAGAGGAACGCACTAAAGAAAGAACCGAGTTAATTTATACTAATGCTAATTTGGTAAGAGAGTTTCGCGAGAAGGTAAGACAAATATCAGCACAAGCTGTTGAGGCTGGAAAGGTGCAGCAGTTTCTGATATCTGAATCCTTAGCATACAAAGGAATATATGATCTGTTTGACGTAATCGAAAGGGATCCTATAAATCCTCCTAGTGCCTTTGTTGTTATTACTGATGGCAGTCCAAAGGCGATACTCGAGGAATTAAAAACATTAACTGATAAACCCCCATCCTCAAAATATATTCATGATTTAATTAGAAGTAATATTCGAGCATCTAATGTACCAGAATCTAGAATATTTCAGTTTACAACCCAATATTTTAGTCCGGGTATCGACCCTATTGTACCTATTCTTAAATTGAGTAGTGAAAGGGGAGCGGGGATTGAAGTTACAGGTTCAGCGTTGTTTGCAGGTGATAAGATGGTAGGAAAAGTCGATACAAAACAAACATCGTTATTATTAGCAATGATGGGGAAAGTAAAAAATGCAGTCTATATCTCTAAAGCACTATCTAATGAAGAAAGAGAAAATAACAAGAAAGGTGGTGCAATCACTATAACTAAAGCTAAGCGCAAGCTCCTAGTTGATATAAAGGATGATAAACCAGTTGTTAATATATCCTTAAAACTTAATACAGTTATAAATGAATACAAGTGGAATAAGAGTTATGACGAAAAATTTCAAGAATCTATTGAACATATTATAGAAAGAGATATAAAAAATGTATGTGAGCAAACGCTGAAGTACACTCAGGAGGTAGGCAGTGACCCATTGGGTGTAGGAGATATAGTCCGTGCAAAGCATAATAATTACTGGAAGAAAGTTAATTGGGAGAAGGACTATAAAAATGTGATATTCGATATTAGTGTTGATATCGATATAAGTAATCATGGAGTTATAAAGTAATTATCGAGAAATAGATAATATTTACAAAATTATTTTAAGAAATATTACATATAAGCAGTATAAGAGGTTTAGCTTCCATACAATGCAATAGCATGTACATAAATTCCTCCAATATCCTGGTCTATTACAACAATAATGTAAATATACATAGAAAGAATTGCTTATAGGAAGGATTAATCGGGGGAATGTCAATTGATAGACAAAAATAAAAAATTAGAAAAAGATAAGAATGTAGTTTTTGCCTTTGTGTTATTACTACTTATAATTTCAACTGTTTATGCGGCTTATATGCTTTTTAATGCTCCATCAGGTATTGCTCAAAATGAATATGAAAGAGTTAAAAGCGATTATGTTCTGATGATACTGCAGTGTGTTCTAGGATGTATAATAATTTTTCTGCCTTCAAAAGTTGAGCACTTGTTTCATATTGATATACCGGATTTGATGGAAATAATATATTTTATTTTTCTGTTTTGTGCTATCTATCTTGGAGAAGTGCGGAATTTTTATTTAAGAATTGCCTATTGGGATGTGATATTACACTGTTTTAGTGCAGCTATGTTAGGTGCTGTAGGTTTCATGATTGTTAATATTCTTAACAGCTCAGAAAAGATAAGTATTCAACTGAGCCCTTTTTTTGTAGCTCTATTTGCATTTTCCTTCGCCATATTATGCGGAACGGTATGGGAGATATACGAGTTTACTGCAGATGGAATTCTGGGGACTAATATGCAAAAATTTATGAGTGGAAATAGAACTTTATTAGTTGGAAGGGAAGCACTGCTAGATACCATGGAGGATTTGGTTGTTGATTGCTTTGGAGCGTTGATTGTAACAATGATTGGATATTTTGATTTGAGGAAAAAACATTTAAAATTAGAGCTGAAATAAAATAGTGCCAGCCCTTAGATATTTAGACATCTTATATGTCCATTTGTCTAAGAGTTGGCACCTTTAATTTTTAATTGTGTGGATTGGTGACTCATAGGGGAATCGAACCCCTGTTACCACCGTGAAAGGGTGGTGTCTTGACCGCTTGACCAATGAGCCATATGGAGCTAGAAACGGGGATTGAAGCCGTGACCTCCACCTTACCAAGGTGACGCTCTACCAACTGAGCTATTCCAGCATAGTTGACAACTGTAATTATATATGGTTCAAGCGATGCTTTCAAGAATATATTTTTTCTAGTATTTCATACTTTTACCTATGTGTAATGTTTTTGTTATAGAAAGAACCATCTTAAGCAAACGGAATAATATATATCAACAATACACGATGCTGTTGTACTATTAAGAACCATAGGAGATGATTAAATGGTTTATGAAAGCAAATGCTATTCTATTGATAACTGGTGCAGTACACCTCAGCAAGTAGTTAATATTCCAATCACGTTGTTTGAGTCTCTCAAAGGAAAGTATTTCGTAGGGCAGAGTGAAGCTCTATGGGTAGGAAATGGCTCTAATGCTTGGGCGGGCTTGTTTAATCCCTGTAATTCAGGGACAAACTTGTTTGCAAATGTGATAACTATATCTAATTTTTCGGATGAGTATTTAACTGCTGAAATATGGCTTAATGCAAGGCTTTCTGAAAAAGGAATTGTATCACAGAAGGTTTCTCCATCAAATACTGCTTTAGAGCCTTTGCCAGATAATAAGGTAAATATTAGATATGTGCAATCTACCGAAGATACTCCTCGAGGTGGAGTTAATATCTATGATAGAATTGTACCGCCAAATGGAACACTGGTGAGCGAGGAAGATGGTAAGTTTATTGTACCACCCTGTGGAAACTATACTATATATATTAAATCCTCAAGCGTAAAACCTTCTAAGGTTATTGTGGCTTTAGGATGGTGGGAAGAGAAGTTGAAATAATAAAAACAGTATTATTTGCAAAAAGAATCACCCCTGAAAAATGATTTCTGGGGTGGTTTTTTATTATTTCATTACTATTTAATATATTTATTAACAAAGCTCCAAAGTGTATTCCAGTAGGCATTTGGATCAACTGCCTCAGCTTGCCCGTGAGCTGCTCCTTTTATAACCAGTCTTTCTTTTGGAGCAGAAGATGCTTCATATACTTCACCCAACATTTTAAAGGGAACGAAGGTATCTTTATCTCCGTGTATAAACAATGTAGGTAGTTTACTTTTAGCCACTTGTTTTACTGCTGAGGCTTTGTAAAGACTATAACCAGCGCGTAATTTCGTAACTGTATTAGCGGCTGTCATTACAGGAAACTCAGGTAAACCAAACATGTCATTTAGCTGATAAGCAAAGACACTATTAACAGAAGAATACCCGCAGTCTTCCACAATAACCTTAACATTTGAAGGAAGGTCTTCACCGGAAGTCATCATTACTGTGGCTCCTCCCATAGATATGCCGAAAAGTGCAATTTCAGCCTTTGAATCCATTTCTATAATTTTATTGATCCATAGAAGCATATCTAAGCGATCATTCCACCCCATGCCTATATAATTGCCTCCACTATTTCCATGCCCCCGAAGGTCAGGTACAAGAACATTATATCCTTGTTCATGAAAGTTTCGAGCCCATCGCGTCATCCACTTACCGCTGCTATTGTAGCCATGAACTACTATTGACCATTTATGACTGACGTTATCATATTTGTATACATAAGCATTTAAATTTAGCTTATCAAAAGAAATAATTGATGTTTCAATAGGCGGATGCTGGCTTAAAAAGTCTAAGTCGGCTTTTTTTGCTGCATCAGTCATTTCAGGATTGATGGATTTATTTGAAGGTAAATTAGGATTGTTTTCTAAAAAATCCTTTTTGTTAGTTGCATTCAGAGCATAATTATAAAAGTAATTGCCAACAGCAAAGTAAGCAGCGATTAAAAGAATTACTATACCTGCTGAAATTATGGCTAGCTTCATTTTTACTCATACCCCCATTTTTTAGTGCTATTTATTTACTAATTTAAGTATGCTACATGGGTTCTTACTTGGCAAGCAAAAAAATAGATTGATTGCTTGCATGTAAAATAAATTACAGAAAACAAAAGATTTAACATTTAATTGAAATATTATAAAAATTCAAACAAGTTAATGACTTTTTTGCAGAGAAATTGAGATTTAGGTCAGTTTTGACAGTTAAATTCATTTAACTGCAGTTATCACATTTTACTTATTGGCAAATAGATGGTAGCTTTTCCATATAGGTGGAAATCTATCTTAGGTATTATGCTTTGAGATAGGTTTTTATTATTTTTTAAGGAGAGATGCTATAATGAAGGCTGGTAAGGTGTTATTACGACAAGAAGTCTTTTCATCAGACGCTTGGAAGCTTATCGAGTGGCTTGAGGATACTGAGATAACACAGTATTTGAATGAGAAGCAGAATGTAGGTAATAGCATTAGGCAAGTCATAAGCAGGGTGAACCTGCCTATTTTAACACATTTATTTAATCAGGATGGAAGTTTTTTTATTTTAACTACCCCGGAGGATGAGCCAATAGGTTTTTTAAGGCTTATTCCTAAAGGAAACAATACGGAAATGGTAATTGTTATTGGAGATAAAAAAAGATGGGGCATGGGCCTTGGCAGCAGTGCAATCTTTCAAGGTCTCAAGCATGCATTTTTTCAGTGGAGATCTGATAAGGTAGTTGCAAAAATAAAATTTAAAAATGAACGTTCTGTGAGAGTGTTTAAAAAAGTTGGCTTTAAAAAGGAAAAAGAGCTTTTAAAAGAAGCTCAGTATGCTATATCTATAGATGAATTTTTAAAGTCTGCTGCATAATATGATTAATTAAAGCTTGAAATAAAAGTAAGACATATGAATTTATTAGGTTGTGTTAAAGAATGCCGTTGATATTGAGCGGTATTCTTTAACACAACCATTATTAAAATTCCTGGAAGTAGATGCTCACTTGTTTAATTAAAAGATAATAAGTTATGTTATTATACTCGCTTGACAAAAGTAAGTAGGTTGCGGTACTATAGTTACATAAAGTAACTAAGTAAAAGATAATAATATTAATAAACATATATTAATTGAAGGAAGTGAGTATAATGGTTAGTTCTTTATTTGTATGCCATGGTGGACCTACACTTGTAATTGAAGATAATGAATACACAAGATTCCTTAAAGAAATAGGAAAGAGAATAAAGCCTAAAGCAATAGTTGTTTTTACTGCACACTGGGAAAATGAGATTACTACAATATCCTCTACTAATGATAACTATAGAATGATTTACGATTTTTATGGATTTCCAAAAGAACTTTATTCCATAAAGTATAATGCAAGGGGTTCAGTAGAAATTGCATCTAGGCTGCAAGCTATGCTCAAAGCAGTGGATATAGACAGTCAATTGGATAGTAAAAGAGGATTGGACCACGGCGTTTGGGATATACTTTATTTAATGTACCCTGAAGCAGATATACCGGTTGTTCAAGTATCAGTTAATCCTAACATGCCAATGGACAAACAATATAACCTCGGTAGCGCAATTAAAGATCTTGGCAGTGAAGATATTTTAGTAATTGGTAGTGGTTCAACTGTTCATAATTTAGGAACTATAGACTGGAACGCTGCTGAAGCGGTGCAATGGGCAGTAGAATTCGATAACTGGCTTATTGAAAATGTAGAAAATAACGGTAAAAAGGCATTATTTGAATACCGAAACCTAGCACCAAATGCCAAAGCTGCTGTGCCGAGGGAAGAGCATATTGTACCTTTGTTTGTAGCTATGGGAAGCGGTCAAGGTAACTTCCCTAAGGTGCTTCATAGAAGTTATTCATATGGGACTTTAAGTTACATTTGTATTGAGTTTTAATAAATAGAACTTGAAAATATAATAAGTTAATAAGTTAATAAGATATGTTTAGAATCTGTTTGATTAACGTAAATCGCAGCTTGTAAGCATATCTTATTTATTTTAAGAACTAACCTGCTATGAAGGACCTTCTATTATTCTGCTGATATTTTCAGATAAGCACAACAATTAAAAATAATGAATATATAAGTAAACACATAAAACCTATTGAATATAAGTAGTGTATCACATATAATATATAGTGTAGCATACATGTTGCGTTAATATATATTTATAATACAGGAGGGAGATTTTATGAGAATATTATTATTAGGGGCCCCAGGAGCTGGAAAAGGAACACATGCAAAACTAATATGCGAAAGCTTAAATATACCTCATATTTCTACTGGAGACATATTTAGAGATAATATAAGAAAAAATACATTTTTAGGAATACAGGCAAGAAGTTATATGGAAAAAGGGGAGTTAGTTCCAGATGAGCTGACTGTAGCTGCTGTAAAAAA